>CAIUGQ010000028.1 GCA_903898725.1 uncultured Burkholderiales bacterium
GGTCGTCGCGGCCTCGCGCAGGCGCCGCGCGGCCTCGCGGATCGCGACGACGATGTTGTGGTACCCGGTGCAGCGGCACAGGTTGCCCGACAGCGCGTCGCGGATCTGCGCGTCGCTCGGGTCGGGGTGGTCGCGCAGGAACGCCACGAAGGTCATCACGATGCCCGGCGTGCAGAAGCCGCACTGCAGCCCGTGCGCTTCGTGCAGCGCCTGCTGCAGCACCGACAGGCGCCCGTCCTCGGCGACCGACTCGACGGTCTCGACCACATGCCCGGGCATCTGCGCGGCGAACACCAGGCAGGCGCGCGCGGGCCGGCCGTCGACCAGCACCGTGCAGGCGCCGCAGACCCCGTGCTCGCAGCCGACGTGCGTGCCGGTCAGCCGGCAGTCCTCGCGCAGCGTGTCGGACAGCAGCTTGCGGTCCGGCACGGCGACCTCGATGTCGCGGCCGTTGACGTGCAGGCGGATCGGTGTGGGTGCGGTCATGGCGTCACGGCTCCTGTGCGGGCCTGCGCGAGGGCCGCGCCCAGCGCACGGCCGACCAGCGTGCCGGTGAGCTCGCGCCGATAGAGCGCGCTCGCGCGGGCGTCGTCCTGCGCATCGACCGCCTCGCGGGCCGCGCTCGAGACTGCGTCGATCCATGCGGCATCGGGTCGGCGGCCGCGCTGCGCGTCGGCCAGCGCGGCGAGCGACACCGGCACCGCCTCGACGGCACCGACCCCCAGGTCGAGCCGGCGCACGAGTCCGGCCTCGTCGAGCGCGACGCGGGTCGCTGCCGAGACGATCGCGTAGTCGCCGTGCCGCCGGTTGAACAGCCGGAAGGCCGCGCCTTCGCGGGCGCCCGACGCCGGGAATCGCGCTGCGACGACGAGCTCGTCCGCGGCCAGCGCGGTGGTCATGATCGACACGAAGAACTCGCGCGCGGACAGCTCGCGCCGTCCGCCCGCACCCTGGACGACGATCGTCGCACCGAGCGTGACCGCCACCAGCGGCAGCTGGGCTGCGGGGTCGGCGTGCGCGAGGCTGCCGCCCAGCGTGCCGCGCTGACGGATCGCGTAGTGGCCGATGCATGCCGCGGCCTCGGCGAGCAGCGGGCAGCGCGCGCGCACCAGCGGCGAGTCCGCGATCGACTGGTGGCGCGCGAGGGCTCCGAGCTCGATCGCATCGTCCAGGTCGACGATCGCATCGAGCCCGGGCAGCCCGGCCACGTCGACCAGTACCTCGGGCTGCGCCATCCGCAGGTTCATCATCGGCACCAGGCTCTGGCCGCCGGCGATCGGCTTGGCGGCCTCCCCGTGCGAGGCCAGCAGCGCGAGCGCCTCGTCGAGCGTCGCAGGGCGCCGGTAGGCGAAGGCGCCCGGCTTCATGCGGCCGACACCAGCCCGTCGCGCAGGCTGACCCCGCTGGCCTTGTCGAAGAGGTGCAGCCGCCCGGTGTTGACCGGCACCGCGACGGTGTCGCCCTCGCGGTGCCGGCGGTCCTTGCCGACCCGCAGGAACACCAGGCCGCCCGAGGTCTCGACGCCGAGGAACTGGTCCGATCCCACCGGCAGCACCGAGGACACGCGCCCGTTGAGCCGCCGCGCATCGCTGCCCGCCTCCTCCAGCACGTCCTCGGCACGCAGGCCCAGCACCACCTCGCGCCCACCCTGCTCGCGCAGCGCCGGCAGGAACACCTCCGGCAGCGCGAGCGCGATGTCGCCGCGGGTGAACACCGCGCCGGCGTCGCCGATCGAGACCGTGCCCTCGAGGAAGTTGATCGGCGGGTTGCCCAGGAAGGCGGCCACGAAGGTGTTGCGGGGCGCCTCGTAGATCTCGTCGGGCGAACCGATCTGCTGCACCACGCCCTCGCGCATCACGACGATGCGGTCGGCCAGCGTCAGCGCCTCGGCCTGGTCGTGGGTCACGTAGACGAAGGTGGTCTGCATCGCCTGGTGCAGCTGCTTGATCTCGGCGCGGGTCGAGATGCGCAGCGCCGCATCGAGGTTCGACAGCGGCTCGTCCATCAGGAAGGCCTGCGGCTGGCGCACCATCGCGCGTCCGAGCGCGACGCGCTGGCGCTGGCCGCCGGAGAGCTGGTTCGGGCGGCGCTCGAGCAGCGGCTCGATCTCGAGCTTGCGGGCCGCATCGCGCACGCGACGGTCGATCTCGGCCTTGTCGTGACGGCGCATCCGCAGCCCGAAGGCGATGTTCTCGTACACCGACTTGTGCGGATACAGCGCATAGCTCTGGAACACCATCGCGACGTCGCGCCGGTGCGGCGGCACGTCGTTGACCACCGTGTCGTCGAAGCGCAGCTCGCCCGAGGAGATCTCCTCCAGCCCGGCGATCATGTTCAGCGTCGTCGACTTGCCGCAGCCGGAGGGGCCGAGCAGCACCAGGAACTCGCGGTCGGCGATGTCGAGGTCGAGGTCGGCGAGGGCGACGAAGCCGTTGGGGTAGCGCTTGCTGACGCGATCGAACCGGATGCGTGCCACGTGGGGTTCCTTCAGCCCTTCACCGCGCCGGCGGTCAGGCCGGAGACGATGTAGCGCTCGAACAGGATGGCGAGGATCACCGGCGGCACGATCGCGAGCACGCCCGCCGCGTTGATGAACGAGAAGCTGATCGTGAAGTCCGAGGTGAACGAGGCGACCACGATCGGCATCGTCTGGCTGGCGGCCGTCTGCGTGAACATCAGCGCCAGCAGGAACTCGTTCCAGCTGGTGAGGAAGGAGAACAGCACCACCGCCACCAGCGAGGGCAGCGACAGCGGCAGGTACACGCGCAGCAGCGTCTGCAGCCGCGAGCAGCCGTCCACGCGCGCCGCCTTGTCGAGCTCGTCGGGCAGCGACTCGAAGTAGCCGACCAGGATGAAGATGCTGAACGGCACGGTGATCGCCAGGTAGGTGATCACCAGCGAGGACAGGCTGTCGAGCAGGCCGAGCTTGCGGATGAACAGGAAGAAGGGCACCACCAGCGCGATGTCGGGGATCACCCGCGTGGTGAGCATCAGGTAGATGGAGGCGGAGCGCCCGACGTAGCGGATCTTCGCCATCGCGTAGGCCGCGGGCACCGCGACCAGCAGGTTCAGCACCACGACCGCGATCGCCACCAGCAGGCTGTTCCACATCGAGGGGAGCAGGTTCTTGGCGGTCGACGGGATGTAGCCGCCGGTGGCGGTGTCGCCCTGGCGGCGATTCTCGTAGGTGACCTCGCGGTCCGCCTGGAAGATCGCGCGGAAGTTCTCGGTGGTCGGCTCGTGGGGCAGCCAGTGCGGCGGCTTGGAGGTGATCTCGGCCTCGGACTGGAAGGACGAGGACACCAGCCAGAAGATCGGCGAGAGCACGTAGGCGAGGAACACCACCGACGCGACGGCGAGGAACAGCGGGCGGACGACGCGGTGCGCGGTCATGTCAGCGGCTCCCCGCCACGGCGGGCAGGCCGCTCACAGCTTGCGCCCCACGGTCCGGATGACCGACCAGGCGAGCACGAAGGTCACCAGCGCCATCACGTAGGCGAGGGCCGAGCCCGTGCCGAAGGACAGCTTGCGGAAGGTCTCGACGTAGACCTGCCAGGCGAGCACGTGCGAGGCCTCGGCCGGCCCGCCCTCGGTCAGGATGAAGAACAGGTCGAAGTGGCGCACCGCCATCATCGTCTCGTAGACGATGACGAGCATGAACCCGGGCCGCAGCGCCGGCAGCGTGACGTGAAGGAAGCGGCGCCAGACGTTCGCGCCGTCGACCTTCGCCGCCGAATAGAGGTCCGCGGGGATCGACTTCATCGTGACCAGCAGCAGGATGGTGGCGAGCGGCGCCTCCTTCCACACGAAGGCGTTGGCGATCAGCGCGAGCGTCTTGTCGGCGTCGCCCAGCCACACCATGTAGCGGTCGATGAAGTCGAGTTGGTAGAGCAGGCCGTTGAGCGCGCCATAGCCCGAGTCGTAGATCCACTTCCACATCAGGCCGTTGGCCACGTACGGGATCGCCCACGGCACCAGCAGCATCGCCGACAGGAAGCGGCGGCCCGGGAACTCCTCGTTGAGGAGCAGCGCCATCAGGGTGGCGATCACCATGATCGCGGACACCGACATCACCGTGAACCAGGCCGTGCGTGCGGCGGACTCCCAGAACAGCGCGTCCTGGAAGATCTTCGAGTAGTTGGCGAGTCCGACGAAGGGCACGCGGTTGGGCCGCGTGAGCTTGAGGTCGAAGAGGCTCGTCCAGAACGAGTAGACGACCGGGAACACCGCGACGACGGCGAGCACCACCATCATCGGCACCAGGAACAGCATCGCGCTGCGCTGGTCGTAGGCGCTGACCGGGAAGCGCGGTGTGGCGCTCGGGCGGAGTCGGATCACGGGGGGCGGGCGCGGCGGCGAGGCCGGGCGCGGCGCCTCGCGGCACCGCGCCCGTCCCTGGGCCTGGGCTCAGGACTTCTTCAGATCCATCCAGGCCTGCGAGGACTTCTTCAGCGCGTCGGCGACCGACGACTTGCCGAGGATCGCCGCCTGCCAGGCCGTGCCGTTGACCTCGTCCCACTCGCCGAACCAGCGCGAGACCACGTCCTTCTTGCGCGCGAACTGCTGCTGGCGCTCGAACATCGCGATGTCCGAGTACTGGGCGTACGACTTGCGCACGTCCGGGTCCTGGAACAGCGACTTCACGCCGAAGCCGGTGCCGATGTCGGTGAAGATCATCTTCTGGAAGGTGTACTGGCCGTCGGCCTTGCCACCGAACCACTCCATCAGCTTGGCGGCGTTGGCCGCGCGCGCCTTGTCGGCGGCGGCCTGGGCGGTCATGCCGTAGAAGCGCATCCAGCCGACCGTGGCGTTGCTGCCGCCGGGGCCCGCGGGCATCAGCGACTGCCGGGCGTTGCCGGCGATCTGCGACTGCTTCGGGTCGTTGAGCGTGCGCACGCGGTAGCGCGCCAGCAGCGCGAACGCGTGGTTGCCCGAGGTGAACGAC
>CAIUGQ010000029.1 GCA_903898725.1 uncultured Burkholderiales bacterium
CGTCCGACTGCCGCATCAGCTCCACCCGGATCCTGCGCCGAGCGGGATCGAGGCCGGGTCGGGTCAGGCGGGCGACCAGCGCAGAGCGGCGCAGCGGCGCGAATCTGAGCGGCGGTTGTGCAGCGGTGGTGTCCTGCGGGGTCTTCCGAAGTGCTGCCATGGTGTCTCCGTGTGGGCGTGCTTCGTGTCGATCCGATCTCAAGCCGTCACGACTGCTTCAGATATCGGTGCGGTTCCCGGGCACTTGAGCGGACCGCGCGCCCGTCCGTCGAGGTCCAGCGACCGCCGATCGCGGGCGCACGACGAGGGGGTCTCGATGCACCCGGATCAGGCCTTCGGGAGCGCGTCGCGTCCGGCCGGGCGGCGGTCCGCACCGACCGAACAGGTCGGCACTTGGAATGCACGGCGAAGCGGCCTAGTATCGGTCGATGACCTACCAGCTCATCTATTCGTCGGACTCGTCGATCCCGATGCAGGCCGACGACCTCGAAGACCTCCTCGAGCAGGCCCGGGAGCGCAACGCACGGCGCGGCATCACCGGCGCGCTGGTCTACGTCGACGGCGTCTTCCTGCAGATCCTGGAAGGTGAGGCCGCCACGATCAAGGCGCTGATGGCGAAGATCGCCATCGACCTGCGCCACGAGGCGGTGACGGTGCTGCAGGAAGGCGAGGTACCGGCGCCGCGGTTCAGCGACTGGACGATGGCCTACGTCGGCGCCACGCCGGAACAGGTGGCCGATTGGCTGTGCATGCCCGGCACGACGCCGGTCCCCGACCTGTTCGACGGCATGCGCCGGGACGCCTCCCAGGTGACGAACGTCGCGCAGAGCGTCCTGTCCGTGCTGTCCGCGGACCGCGCCGACCCGGCGTCCGGGCCGCAGGGTCGGGCCTGAGGCGAGGGCAGGTCCGCACAAGGCGGACGCCTGGTTCGTCCCGCACGCCCGCCGGCGGCCGCCCGCCGTGAGGGCCTGAGCCCGCGAGGCGAACGGCGCGGGCGATGCGATCATCGCCTCATGGATGACCCCACCGAGCGCCGGCCCGAGATCGCGTTCGCGCTGCGTCGTCCGGACGGTGCGAGCCTCGCCTGCCGGATCCGGCCCGCACGCGTGCCTGGCGACCGGCCCGCGGTGGTGCTGCTGCACGGACTGGCGAGCAACCTCACCCGGTTCACCGAGTTCGTCGAGCACACCTCGCTCGATGCCCGCCACGAGCTGCTGCGCATGGACCTGCGCGGCCACGGCGGTTCGCTGTCGCGGCGGCCGATCTCGCACGAGGTCTGGAGCGACGACCTGATCGCGCTGCTCGACGCCCGGGGTCACGCCCACGCGGTGCTGGTCGGCCACAGCCTGGGCGCCCAGGTGGCCTTGCACTGCGCGGCGCGCCACCCGACCCGCGTCGGCGGACTGGTGCTGATCGACCCGGTGTTCGAGGACGCGCTGCTGCCGCGATGGCGACGGCAGGCGCGTGCCGGTCCGCTGCTCGCGGCCGCGGCCGCGGCCGTGCGCGGGCTGAACGCGCTGGGCCTGCATCGGCGCCGCCTGCCGCCGCTCGACCTGCGTGCGCTCGACGAGGCCGCGCGTCGCGCGCTCGCGTCCCCGCAGGCCGAGGCCGAGTTCGTCCGACGCTACAGCTCGACCCGGGCCGACCTGCGCATCACGGCGACCGCGGTGTATCTGCAGGATCTGGTCGAGATGTTCCGCCCCGTGCCGCCTGCGACCGACCCGCCGGTGCCGATGCTGGTGCTGCAGTCCACCTCGGCCCACTTCGCCGATCCGCTGCGGATGCGCGAGCGGCTCGCCGGTCCGCGCACCACGGTCGCCGAGGTCGACTGCAACCACTGGCCGCTCACCGAGCGCCCGGTCGAGGTCCGCGAGGCGATCGAGCGCTGGTGCGAAGCGACATCGATTCCGTCACCGACACGCACGGGCCTCGGCGACTAGGCTCGCTGCGCCGCATCCGCGCGCCCGTTCGGACGACCGACTTGACGACCACCCGTCTCCACGACCCCGCCGAGAGCCTGTCCGTCACCTTCGAGCGGACGGCCGCCGAGCTGCGCGATCACAGCGTGACCGTCCGCGGCCTGATGGGGCTGATCGGCGAGCAGGGGCTGCTGATCGTCTGCGTTCTCCTGTCCATCCCGTTCCTGCTGCCGGTGGCCATTCCGGGCACGAGCACGGTCTTCGGACTGCTGATCGGGCTGATCGGCGCCGGGGTGACGGCGAACCGCCTGCCGTGGCTGCCCGCGCGCCTGCTCGACCATCCGCTGCAGGCGCGGCACGTCACGCCGGTCCTGACGCAGGGCGCGGCGTGGGCGCGCCGGTTCGAGCGGTTCCTGCGGCCGCGCTGGCTGCTGCTCACGCACGGCCCCACGGTGAACCGCGTCAACGGCCTGATGCTGATCGCGGCGGCCGCCTCGCTGCTCGCGCCGCTGCCGATGGTCCCGTTCAGCAACAGCCTGCCCGCACTCGGCATCGCGCTGCTCGCGCTCGGCATGGTCGAGCGCGATGGTGCACTGGTCCTGCTCGGTCATCTGGCGAGCCTGGCCGGCGCGGCGTACGTCGGTGGCCTGCTGTGGGCGGCCTGGCGCGCCGGCAACGGGCTCGCTGCGATCCTGGGCTGACTCGGCAGGCAGCGGTTCGATCGGCCCGAGCCGTTTGCGTCCGTGGTCTGCATACGCTTGCACGATGGCATGACCGCCGCTCGCTCGACCCCCAGTCTCGGCACGCAATGGCCGTGGATCGCTGGCTCCGTCTTGACCGTCGGCAAGCGCGCTCGTATCGTATACGTATGCAATGACGGCGTTCCGAAAGCGCCGCGCCGAGGAGGAGACCCGTGTCAGGACCGCTGCGCCCGTCTGCAGACCGTTCGCGCCTCGCATGAAGCGACCCGGCCGCCATGCGATCACGTCGGTGGACGTCGCGCGCCTGGCGCAGGTGTCGCAGGCTGCGGTGAGCCGCACGTTCACGCCCGGTGCAAGCGTGTCCGACGCGATGCGAACCCGGGTGCTCGACGCCGCGCACCGGCTCGGCTATCGGCCGAACGCCCATGCGCGCAGCCTGATCACCAAGCGCTCGCGCATCATCGGCGTGGTCGTCGCCCACCTGCGCAACCTCTTCTACCCGGCGGTGCTCGAACGGCTCGCGACGCGGCTGCAGGCCGACGGCCACCACGTGCTGCTCTTCGTCAACGACACGCCGGATGCCGACTCGCTGGTCGAGCAGCTGATGCATTACCACGTCGACGGCATCGTGCTCGCGGCGGCCACGCTGTCGTCCGGTCTCGCGCAGCAGTGTGCGCTGGCGGACATTCCGGTCGTGCTGTTCAACCGCATCCCCGCCTCGGGCAGCGGTCCGGGCACCGGGTCCGTGCGGTCCGACAACGAGGGTGGCGGCCGGGCGGTCGCCGAGTACCTGGCACGAGCCGGCCACCGCCGCATCGCCTACCTCGCGGGCAGCGAGGAGTCGTCGACGAACCTCGAGCGCGAGCGCGGATTCCGTGACGGGCTGGCCGTGGCCGGCTTGCGGATCTGGGCGCGTGCCGTGGGCGACTACGACGCCGATGCGGCGCGGGCAGCGACGCGCGCGCTCTTCGCGCGGCCTGACGATCGGCCCGACGCGGTGTTCGTCGCGAGCGACCACATGGCCTTCGCCGCTATCGACACCTTGCGCTACGAACTCGGCCTGTCGGTTCCGAGGGACGTCTCGGTCGTCGGCTTCGACGACGTCCCGCAGGCGGCCTGGGACAGCTACCGGCTGACCACCGTCGAGCAGCCGGTCGACGCGATGGTCGAGGCCACGGTGACCCTGCTGCGCTCGCAGCTCGCCGACCCGCGGCTGGCGGCTGCCGCACACATCGTCGTGCCGTGCCGCCTGGTGGTCCGCGGCTCGACGCGACAGCACTTCGACAACGACCCACCCGGAGGAGACGCATGATGGAAAGACGACGACTGATCGGCGCCGCGGCGGCAGCGGCGGGCCTGGGGGCGGCCGGCGCTGCCCGATCGCAATCGGCCACGGAGGGCGTGCTCAAGCCGGGCAAGCCGTACGCGGGGGCGACCGTCAACGTGCTGACGGTGGTCGCGCCGCAGTTCAGCGCGCACGAGGCGATGCTGGGCGAGTTCGAGGCCGCGACCGGCATCAAGGTGAAGTACCAGTACGTGCCGTTCGCCAGCACCCGCGAGAAGCTGACGGCGGAGCTGGTCGCGCAGACCGCCCAGTACGACGTCCTCAGCACGATGGACGCCTGGGGGCCGGGCCTCTACAACCTGTTCGAGCCGCTGAACGCCCGACTCGGCGACAAGCGGATCGACATGGCGGAACGCTACCCGACCGCGCACTTGCGGGCGGCCCGCGACGGCAACGGGATCGGCCGCAACATCCTCGGGTTCCCGATCCGCGGCCATGTCCAGCTGCTCTTCTACCGCAAGGACATCTTCGCGCGGCTCGGGCTCGCGGCACCTGCCACCTGGGACGCGATGATCGAGGCCGGTCGGGCGATCCAGTCGAAGACCGATCTGGCCGGCGTCGCGATGTACTACGGCAAGACCGGCGGCCAGAACCTGATGATCTGGACCAACTACCTGTGGGGCATGGACGCCGACATCCTCGATGCCGCCGGCAAGCCCGCCTTCCACTCGCCGCAGGGCGTCGCGGCGACGCAGGCTTATCTGGACGTGCTGCTCAAGCACAAGGTCGCCCCGCCGGGATCGGCGTCGTTCAACGAGGCCGACGCGGTCAATTCCGTCGCGCAGGGCAAGTCCGCGATGGTGCCGGTCTGGTGGTGGCGCTTCGCGGGGCTCACCGATGCCAAGACCTCGACGCTCAAGCCGGAGCAGATCGGCTTCGCGCCCCTGCCCGCGATGCCGGGCAAGCCCGCCTACACGTACACCAACTCGTGGTTCTACGGGATCAACCGCAACAGTCGCCAGAAGGATGCGGCGATGGAGTACCTCGCCTGGCTGTCGCAGCCCGACATCGAGCGCCGCGTGCTGCTCGATCGCACGAAGAACGAGGTGGTCTCGGTGCAGACGCGCAACCTGATCGACCCCGACGTGAACCTGCGCTTCAACGGGATGCACGTCTATGCCGCGCAGGCCCTGAAGGGGGCGAAGGGTGTGCCGCTGCATCCGAAGTGGGCCCAGGTCAGCGATCTTCTGGAGGCGACGATCAACGAACTCGCGTCGGGCCGCGGCGAAGTCAAGCCGGCGCTCGAGGCCGCGGCGTCGCGGCTGCGACGCGTGCTGGCCTGAACGGCGCGTCGCGACGATCGTGAGGCGGATCCCGCTGCACGTCTGGCTGCTCGCGCCAGCCCTCGCGTTCGTCGCGGCGATGACGCTGTTCCCGCTCGGCTATTCGCTGCTGCTCGGCTTTCGCGACTGGAAGCTCGCGGACGGGCCCGACCCATGGCGATGGGTCGGGCTCGCCAACTACGTCACGCTGCTGACCGACGACCCGGAGTTCGTCGAATCGCTGATCGCGACCGCGGTGTTCGTCGTGGCCGACGTGGTCGCGACGCTCGCGGTCGCCCTCGGCACGGCGCTGCTGCTGCGTCGCGCCGGGCGCATCGACTCCTTCGCGCGGGTGCTGATGATCCTGCCGTTCGTGATGAGCCCGGCGCTGATCGGCATCTCGTTCAGGTTCTTCCTGAACCCCGAGTTCGGCATCGTGCAGCACGTGGTCGGCCGCATCGTCCCGCCGCTCGCGGGCGTCGTGTGGCTCGCGGACCCGTGGCTGGCGATGGCGGCGACCGTGGCCGCCGACGTCTGGCACTGGGCGCCCTACATGACGCTGGTCGTGCTGGGCGGTCTCGCGTCGATCCCGCGCGAGACGGAGGAGGCGGCGCGGGTCGACGGGGCGTCGGATTGGGCGGTGCTGCGCGACGTGACGCTGCCGCAGCTCGCGCCAGTGCTCGGCATCGTGGTGGTGCTCAAGACGGTGTTCGCGCTCAAGGCGTTCGACGTCATCTTCACGCTGACCAACGGCGGGCCGGGCACCTCCACCCAGACGCTCGCCTACTACGTCTATCACGCCGGCTTCCAGTACTACGACATGGGCTATGCGGCTGCGGCGGCGTATGTCCTCACCGCGCTGCTGCTCGCCGCGTCGGCCTTCTACCTCCGCCTGGTGTTCCGCAAGTGAGGCGACATCCATGAACGCGGCGCTGCGCATCGACGACGATGCAGGCTACCGGATGCCGGCGCGCGCCCGCGCGCTCGAGGGGCTGCGGACCGTCGCCGTGCTCGGCGTCATCGGCTGCATCCTGCTGCCGATCGTCTGGATCCTGCTGACCGCCTTCAAGCTGCCCCGCGACGTGTATTCGCTCGACAGCGCGCTGGTCTTCCGCCCCACGCTCGAGAACCTCGTCACGGTGTTCCAGCATCCGTGGAACCTGGGCGCGAAGATCGTCAACAGCGCGATCGTCGCCACGATGACGGTCGCGATCGCGGTGCCGATGGCCACCGCTGCCGCCTACGCGTTCTCGCGCTGCGACTTCCGGTTCAAGAAGTCGCTGTTCCTGCTGGTCATCACGTCGCAGTTCGTGCCCGGTGCGGTGGTGGTGCTGCCGTTCTTCCTGATGTTCAAGCAGTCGGGCCTGCTCGACACGCGGACGGCCCTCGTGCTGGTCAACCTGTCGATTGTCGTGCCGTACGCGGTCTGGATGATCAAGGGCTTCATCGACGCGGTGCCCGTCGAGATCGAGGAGTCCGCGATGGTCGACGGCGCGTCGCGCCCCCGGGTGATCGCCGAGATCGTGGTGCCGGCGGCGCTGCCCGGCATCGTGACGGCGGCGGTGTTCGCGTTCACGCTGACGTGGAACGAGTTCCTGTTCGCGCTCATCCTCACGAAGCAGGACGCGCTGACGCTGCCGATCGGCCTGATCGGCTTTCGCACCGACCGCGGCGACCTGTGGGAGCTGCTTGCCGCGGGCGGCCTGCTGATCACCGCCCCGATGTTCCTGATCTCGCTCGCCGTGCAGCGGCACTTCATCGCGAGCCTCACGGCGGGAGCCGGCAAATGACGACGATCCGGCTGTCGCGCATCGACAAGTCGTTCGGCGAGACGCGCGTGGTGCGCGACCTCGACCTGTACGTGGAGGACCGCGAGTTCCTGGTGCTGCTCGGTCCGTCGGGCTGCGGCAAGACCACGACGATGCGGATGATCGCGGGCCTGGAGCATCCGAGCCGCGGCGAGATCGCGTTCGACGACCAGCGCGTCAACGAGGTGCCGACCCGCGAACGCGACATCGCGATGGTCTTCCAGAACTATGGCCTCTATCCGCACATGAGCGTCGAGCGCAACATCGCCTATCCGCTCAAGCTGCGCGGCGTGCCGGTCGCCGAGCGCTCCCGGCTGGTCGCCGAGGCGGCCGAGCGGGTGCAGCTCGGCCCCTACCTGAGCCGGATGCCGCGCGAGCTGTCCGGCGGGCAGCGCCAGCGGGTCGCGCTCGCGCGCAGCATCGTGCGGCGTCCGCGGGTATTCCTGATGGACGAGCCGCTGTCCAACCTCGATGCCAAGCTGCGGATCGTCGCCCGCGCGCAGATCAAGCATCTCGCGCACGAACTGGCGGTGACCACCGTCTATGTGACCCACGATCAGGTCGAGGCGATGACGCTCGCCACGCGGGTCGCGGTGATGCGCGACGGCGTGATCCAGCAGCTCGACGTGCCCGAGCGTATCTACGACGACCCGGCAAACGCCTTCGTCGCCGGCTTCATCGGCAGCCCGGCGATGAACCTGCTGCCCGTCGAGGCGTCGGCCGGACGGCTCGAGGCTGCCGGCGGGCTCGCGATCGCGCTGTCGGCTCCCCGGCCGGGGCCGGTGCTGCTCGGTGCGCGTGCCGAGGACATGGCCATCACAGGCGCCGGGCAGGCGCACTTCGAGGCCGAGGTCTACACCTTCGAGCTGCTCGGCGACTGCACGATGGCGACGGTGATGGTCGGCGACAGCCTGGTCGCGATCAAGGGGCGCAAGGACCTGCGCCTCGCCCCGGGCACGCGCGTCGGCATCGCCTTCGACCCGGCCCGACTCTACTGGTTCGACGCCGGCTCCGGCGAGCGGATCCGACACGCCCTTCCTGCCGAGGACTCTCGCCCATGATGGACTCCGACGCGCTGCGCGCGCGCTTCATCCCCTTCTCCGGCCTGCGCTACACGACCGAAGCGTTCATCGACTACCGGATCCCGGGCTGCCACCCGAAGTACAACTACGCGCTCATCGGGCCGGGGGTGTCGCAGAACCCGAACCAGCCGGTCAGCCTGCGCGAGCCGCACGGCTTCCAGGTCGGCGGCGTGTCGATGCCGAACGGCAAGACCAATCCGGCCCACATGCACTTCACCTGCGAGGTGTTCATCTGCGTGCGCGGCGACTGGCGGGTGCTGTGGGGCTTCGACCCAGGCACGCGCTCGGCCGACCTCGGCACGCTCGACATCGTCTCGGTACCGACCTGGATCTATCGCGGGTTCACCAACATCGGCGTCGACGACGGCTTCATGTTCACGGCACTCGGCGGCAACGACACCGGCGGCATCCTGTGGGGACCGTCGACGCTCGAGGCTGCCGCCCGCGAGGGCGTGCTGCTGACCGAGGACTACCGGATCGTCGACGCCACCCGTGGTGAGTCGATGCCCGCAGGCGTCGCGCCGCTGCAGCCGATGACCCCGGAGGAGATCGGCGCCCTGCGCACGTGGTCGCCCGCCGAGATGGCGCGGCGGATCGTGCGCTTCGCCGACCTGCGCTGGTCGTCCGACGCGCTGCTCGATGCTGCGCTGCCGGGCTGCGGCGGCGCTCTCGCGCAGGTGATCGGCCTCGGGCTGTCGCAGGACCGCGACGCGCTGGCGCCGGTGGCGAACGCGCACGGATTGTCGATCGAATGGCTGCGGCTGCCGCCCGGCGGTGCTGTGTCGCGGCACCGTCTGACCGACAAGCAGGTGCTGATCGCAGCCCGGGGCGACATCGAGATCGTCGCCGAGGCGAGCGACGGCATCGTCCGCCAGCGGGTGTCGGGCAGCGAGTCCGCCTGGGACAGCTTCGCGCTCCCGGCGGACTGCTGGCGGGCGCTGCGCAACGATGGCGACACCGAGGCGCTCGCCCTGCTGCTGACCTCGGGCGATCACCGCAAGCGCATCGAATGGGACCCGGCAGTCGTCCGGGCCGCCGGCGGTGCCGATCGCGCGATCGACGCGAACGGCTACGTTGCGCCGAAGCGCTTCGTCGATCGCTCGCAACGCTGACACTTCACGGAGACCCCCGCAGATGGACCGCATTCTCACGACCCACGTCGGCAGCCTTCCCCGGCCTCAGCACGTGGTGGAGCAGCTCTTCGCGCAGGACGCGATGCAGGACTACGACCACGCGACCTTCGAGTCGGTGATGAAGGACGCCGTCCGGGACGTCGTCGCCCGGCAGGTCGCGGCGCGGGTCGACGTCGTCAGCGACGGCGAGACCAGCAAGATCAGCTATGCGACGTACATCCGTCACCGCCTGACCGGATTCGAGCTCGGCGTGCTGCCGCGAGCCGTTCCCAAGGACCTGGACGACTTCCCCGACTTCAAGGAGCGGCTGGCCAAGCTCGGCGCGACGCCGAAGTACCACCGGCCGATCTGTCGCGGGCCGATCGCGGTGAAGGACCTCTCCGGCCTGCATGCCGACATCGCGAATCTGCGTGCGGCGTGCGACGCGGCCGGTGCGTCGCGGGCGTTCATGAATGCCGCCTCGCCCGGCGTGATCGCAGTCTTCCAGCCGAACGAGCACTACGCGACCCAGGAGCAGTACGTCCAGGCGCTCGCCGAGGCGATGCGCGTCGAGTACGAGACGATCGTCGCCGCGGGCCTGGACCTGCAGATCGACGCGCCTGACCTCGCGATGGGTCGGCACATCCGCTTTCGCGACGTCGACGAAGCCGAATTCCTGCGCAATGCGACGCTGCAGGTCGAGGCGCTGAACCACGCCCTGGCGAACGTGCCTGCCGAGCGGGTCCGCATGCACCTGTGCTGGGGCAACTACGAGGGGCCGCATCACCACGACATCGGTCTCGACCGGATCCTGCGGCTGGTGATGCGTGCGAAGCCCTCGACCGTGCTGTTCGAGGCCGCGAACCCGCGCCATGCGCACGAATGGGAGGTGTGGGCGCAGGCCGGCCGCGACGGCCTGATCCCCGACGACAAGGTCCTGGTGCCGGGCGTCATCGACACCGTGAACAACTTCATCGAGCATCCGCGCCTGGTCGCTCAGCGGCTGCTCACGTTCGCGGACATCGTCGGGCGTGACCGGGTGATGGCCGGCACCGACTGCGGGTTCGGCACGTTCGCCGGCTATGGGGCGATCCACCCGCCGATCGCCTACGCGAAGCTCGAGAGCATGGCGCAAGGCGCCGAGATGGCGAGCCGGGAGCTGTGGTCGTGAGCGCGTCGCCCCAGCTCGAGGAGGCCCCTGGCGCCCGCCGTCCGCTCGACACGCGGCTGGCCGCGATGCTGCGCTCGGGACGGCCGCTGCGTGCGGTGTTCAACGGCCTGGCCTCGCCCGCGATCGTCGAGATGTGCGCCTACGCGGGGTTCGACTTCACGATCATCGACAACGAGCACGGCGGCGCCGACCTCGGCACGACCGAGCACATGCTGAGGGCGGCGCGGGCAGCAGGCATTCCGGCGATCGTCCGCTGCGTCGAGGCCGACATCGCCCGGGTGCTGGACCTGGGCGCGAGCGGCGTCCAGGTGCCGATGGTCGAGTCCGCCGAACAGGCCGCGCGGCTCGCCAGACGGATGCGCTATCCGATGCCGGGCGGCGCGGGCGGCAGCCGCGGCAGCGCGTTCAGCACGCGCGCCGCCGGGTTCGGTGCGTTCGGGGGGCCCGACCACACGCGGCTGAGCAACGAGGGGCTGGTGTTCGTCGCGATGATCGAGACGCCCGCGGGTGTCGCGAATGCGGCCGCGATCGCGGCGGTCGACGGCGTCGATGCGGTGTTCGTCGGCCCCAACGACCTCGCGCACACGATGGGGCACGAGAATAGGACGGGCGATCCCGAGGTCATCGAGGCCATCGAGCGGGTGCTGCGCGCGGCCTCCGGGGCAGGCAAGGCCGCGGGGGTGCTCGCGCCCACGCCCGCCGACGAGCGTCGCTTCGCGGCGAGCGGAGCGACCTGGTTCGCGAGCGTGGCGTCGGCGATCGTCACGCGCGCGCTCCAGGACGTGGCCAGGGCGGGGCGCTGAGGCGTATCGTCCTGCTCTTTCGGAGACCCCATGGAATTCACTCGTTTCGGCCGCAGCGGCCTCGAAGTCTCCCGCCTGTGCCTGGGCTGCATGAGCTACGGCGTGCCCGAGCGCGGCACCCACCCCTGGTCGCTCGGCGAGGCCGAGAGCCGCCCGTTCCTGCGCCGCGCGCTCGACCTCGGCATCAACTTCTTCGACACCGCCAACGTCTACTCCGACGGCACCAGCGAGGAGATCGTGGGCCGCGCGCTCAAGGACTTCGCGTCGCGCGACACGATCGTGCTCGCCACCAAGGTCCACGGCCGGATGCACAAGGGCCCCAACGGCGCCGGCCTGTCGCGCAAGGCGATCCTGGCCGAGATCGACCACAGCCTGCGGCGGCTGGGCACGGACTACGTCGACCTCTACCAGATCCACCGCTTTGATCCGCACACGCCGCTCGAGGAGACGCTCGAGGCGCTGCACGACGTGGTGAAGGCCGGCAAGGCGCGCTACATCGGCGCCTCGTCGATGTACGCCTGGCAGTTCTCGCGCGCGCTGCACCTGGCCGAGCGGCACGGCTGGACGCGCTTCGTGTCGATGCAGAACTACGTGAACCTGCTCTACCGCGAGGAGGAGCGCGAGATGCTGCCGCTGTGCCGCGCCGAGGGCATCGCGGTGATGCCGTGGAGCCCGATGGCACGCGGCCGGCTGACCCGCGACTGGGACCAGGGCAGCGCGCGCGCCGAGACCGATGCGTTCGGCCGCACGCTCTACGCGAAGACGGGCGACGCCGACCGCAAGGTGGTCGAGGCGGTGGCCGCGGTCGCCGCGGCGCGCGGCGTGCCGCGGGCGCAGGTCGCGCTGGCCTGGGTGCTGCAGCAGCCCGGCGTCACCTCGCCGATCGTCGGGGCCACGAAGCTCGAGCACCTCGACGACGCGGTGGCCGCGCTGTCGCTGCGGCTGAGCCCCGAGGAGTGCGCGACGCTCGAGGCGCCGTACGTGCCGCACGAGGTGGTCGGGCACGCGTGAGCGCGACCGAGCCCTGATGGAGGATGATCGGTCCATGACACGCCGATTCATGCTGATGGTGGCGGCCCTGCTGTGGAGCGTCCTCGCGGTCGCGCAGCCGCGCACGAGCACCTACGAGGGGACCGAGCGGGGCGTCACCACGCGCATCGCGCTGCGTGTCGACGGCAGCCGCGTCGAAGGCGCGATGCAGGAGGGCACGCTCGCGCTCGGGCTGCGCGGCACGCTCGCCGGCCAGCAGCTCACCGGGGTGATCGTGGATCCGGCCTCGGGCCGCGAGCTGCTGCCGCTGACCGGCGAACTGCGCGGCGACACGCTGGTGATCTCGGTGCAGCCCGATGCCTCGAGCCCGCCGCGCAGGCTGAGCCTGCGCCGTGTCGATGCCGCACCCGTCGCGGCACCGTCCGCGCCCTCGACCTCGGCCGGCGCCTCGGCCGGGTCGCTCGATGCCGCGATCGTCGGGCGCTGGCGCAACGAGTCGCAGATCAACAGCGCCGGGGGCGCGGGCGGCTTCGCCTCGTTCTCCACCGTGCGCGTGCTCGAACTCGCCGCCGATGGCCGTGCCCGCCAGTCGGTGCGTTCGGTGGGCGGCGGCGGCAACTGGAGCTCGCAGGGCGGCGAGACCGTCGAGTTCGTCGGGCGCTGGCAGGTCCGCGGCGCGGAGCTGTGGGTGCAGGCCGAGGGCGCGCCGGCGTTCGTGCGCGCCGGCACGTACCGGCGGGTCGGCGAGCGGCTGGTGACCGAGAACGCCCAGGGGCGCCAGATCTGGGAGCGCTGAGGCCACCGGCATGAAGCGGGTCCTCGCGCTGCTGCTCGCGGGGGTGGCCCTGGCTGCCCAAGGTGCCCAGCCGGCCGAGTCGGCCAAGCGCGTCGGCGCCGACGTCGAGGCGGTCGTCGCACCGGCGCCCGACCGCGACGCGACCGCCCGCCATCGCTGTCCGGGCGCCACCGACGTCGTTGTCGGGCCAGCCTCTGCGGACCATGCGGCACTGGTCTGCGAGGGCGTGGCGCGGGCGCTGCACTTCCTCGCCCGCGCGGGGCTCGTCGCGCCATCGGAGACGCGCATCGAGATCGTGCGGCAGCTGCCTGGCGCACTGGCCGGCCGTGCCGTCGGCTGCTACCTGCGCGACACCCGGAACATCCTGCTGCTCGACTACGAAGCCTTCGAGGCGATCGGCGAATGGTTCCGCACCCCCGTCGACCGCGAGCTGTACCGATCGGCCGCCGCCCACGAGATGGCGCATGCGATGGTCGGCTGCAACACCTCGTCGGACCGTCTGCCGACGGCGGCGCACGAG
>CAIUGQ010000030.1 GCA_903898725.1 uncultured Burkholderiales bacterium
CTGTGGCTGCCGGCCTGGTTCGTGCGGCGCCGCGGGCTGGCGCTCAGCATCGCGTTCGCCGGCGTGGGCGCGGGCTCGATCCTGCTGCTGCCGCTGATGCAGACGATGATCGAGCGCCACGGCTGGCGCACCGCGTGCATCGGCCTGGGCCTCGTCACGCTGGTGCTGCTGCTGCCGCTGAACCTGCTGCTGCGCCGGCGCCCCGAGGACCTCGGCCTGCGGCCCGACGGCGACGCGGCGCCGGTGGCCGGCGCCGGCCCCGCGCGCCGCTCCAACATCGTCGACGCCGCCTGGGCCGCGACCGACTGGACGCTGGCGCGGGCACTGCGCACCACGCGCTTCTGGTGGCTCGCGCTCGGCTACTTCACCGGACTGCTGGCGTGGTACCTGGTGCAGGTCCACCAGACCAAGTACCTGCTGGAGGTCGGCTTCACGGCGCACGAGGCGGCGTGGGCGCTGGGCGCGGTCAGCCTCGCCGGCGTGCCCGGCCAGATCGCGCTCGGACAGCTCTCCGACCGCATCGGGCGCGAGCCGGTGTGGGCGATCGGCAGCCTGGGCTTCGTGTTCACCTACATCGCGCTGCTGGCGCTGCCGGCGCACCCCAGCCCGCTGCTGCTGTGGACGATGGTGATCGTGCAGGGCGCGCTCGGCTACGGGGTGACCTCGGTGTTCGGCGCGATGCCGGCCGAGATCTTCGAGGGCAAGCACTACGGCAGCATCTTCGGCGTGCTGTCGCTGTCGTCGATCGCGGGCGGCGCGACCGGGCCCTGGTTGGCCGGCGCGATCCACGATGCGACCGGGTCCTACGCGCCGGCGTTCTGGTTCGCGATCGGCGCGTCGCTGCTGTCGATCGTGGCGGTGTACAAGGCCGCGCCGGGCAAGGTGCGCGCGGTAGCGGGGCGCGTCCGAGGCGCGGCCTGAGGGGGCCTCGGGTCGGTGCCGCGCCCGCGCCCGATCCGAGCCGAAGGCGCGCCGCCGTCAGGCCGGCGGTGACCCCGCCTCGAACGCGACCGTACGGGGCTCGGCGAGCAGCCGGTTGGCCCACTTGCGCGCGACCTTCGCCATCCGCTCGGGGGCGACGCCGAGCTGCGCCATCGCGACGCAGCCGTTGACCGACTCGAAGTACTCGGCGATCAGGCCGTCGCGCAGCCTGAAGCGGCTCATGCCGTCGATGACGACGCGCCGGCCGGCGAACTCCGGGACGGTCGAGGTGAAGCTCGACAGCGACCACGCGTAGCCGGTGTCGCCGAGGCAGACCGGATCGAACATCTGCCAGCGGTAGTCCGGGCCGGCATCGCGGCGGAACAGCTCGACCAGCATCCGCTCGATCTCGGGCCGGCCGACGTGCGGGCCGTAGACATAGTCGTGATAGGTCGCGTCGGCGGTGAAGCAGGCCCCGAACGCGGCACCGTCACCGGCCTCCGCGGCGGCCATCATCCGGTCGAGCAGGCGGGCGAAGTCGGCGGTGTCCATGGCGCTATCGTAGCGCGAGCGCTGCATCGGGCGGGCCGGCGCTCACCGTGTCCCCGACCCGCAGCAGGCCGCCGGCGAGCACGCGCGCGGTGACGCCGCCGTGGCCGCGCATCGCGTTGTAGCCGCCCGCGCCCAGCGCCTCCTCCATCCGCGAGCATGGCTCGGCGGGGCCGGTCACCTGCAGCACCACGTCGGCACCGATGCGCAGCACGAGCGGCGTGTCGGCGAACAGCGTGCGCGCGGCCAGCAGGTTCAGGCCCGAGACCACGAGGTTGCGCCGCAGCGTCTCGGGCTCGATCGCCTCGCGCATCACCAGTGTGGCGATCGCCGGCAGGTGCTCGGCCTGGATCAGCGTGACCTGGCGCGCGCCGCCGCCTGCGGCCCGCGAGACGCGCTGACTCGCGCGGTCGCCGTCGAGCCCGCGCGCCGCGATCGCGAGCGCCTCGTCGACGCGTGTGGCGGGCGCACGCCGCGCGGGCCGCAGCACGATCGTCTCGAGCCGGCCGGCACGCGGGAACGCGACGGCCAGCGCACGCAGGCCCTCGGTGCTCATGCGGCGGGGCCGCCGAACTCCTCGTAGGCA
>CAIUGQ010000031.1 GCA_903898725.1 uncultured Burkholderiales bacterium
CGGCCGAGCGCGATGCGCGCGGGGGTGAACGCGCGCAGCGCGGTCCAGGCGTCGGGCTCGACGAGCGCCCGCGAGCCGGTCGACGCACCCTCCGGCACCGACCCGCGCTCCGGATCCGCGCTCATGCGCCGGCCTCCATCGCCCGCGCCATCCCCAGCAGGGCCGGTCCGCGCTGCGCGCCGCCGAGCAGCCGCCCGTCCGCGTCGGCGATGCCCATGCGCTCCAGCCAGGCCTCGAACTCCGGCGCACGCTTGAGGCCCAGCGCCTCGCGCAGGTACAGCGCGTCGTGGAAGGAGGTGCTCTGGTAGTTGAGCATCACGTCGTCGGCACCGGGCACGCCCATGATGAAGTTCACGCCGGCCACGCCGAGCAGCGTCAGCAGCGTGTCCATGTCGTCCTGGTCGGCCTCGGCATGGTTGGTGTAGCAGACGTCGCAGCCCATCGGCACGCCGAGCAGCTTGCCGCAGAAGTGGTCCTCGAGGCCGGCGCGCACGATCTGCTTGCCGTCGTAGAGATACTCCGGGCCGATGAAGCCGACCACGGTGTTGACCAGCAGCGGCGCATAGCGGCGCGCGACCGCGTAGGTGCGCGCCTCGATGGTCTGCTGGTCGACACCATGGTGGGCGTTGGCCGACAGCGCGCTGCCCTGGCCGGTCTCGAAGTACATCGCGTTCGAGCCCACGGTGCCGCGCCCGAGCGAGGCCACGGCCGCCGCCGCCTCGTCGAGCAGCGCCAGCGAGATGCCGAAGGATTCGTTGGTCTTCTGCGTGCCGCCGATCGACTGGAACACCAGGTCGAGCGGCGCGCCCGCCTCGATCGCGCGGATCGACTGCGTCACATGGGTCAGCACGCAGGTCTGCGTCGGGATCGCGAAGCGCTCGCGGATCGCGTCGAGC
Organism: uncultured Burkholderiales bacterium; assembly: GCA_903898725.1. Lineage (GTDB taxonomy): Bacteria > Pseudomonadota > Gammaproteobacteria > Burkholderiales > Burkholderiaceae_E > UBA4615. The sequence continues at coordinate 897 of CAIUGQ010000031.1, forward strand.
ACCTTGAGCAGCTCGACGATGTTCGCGAGGTTGTCGCCCGCGGGGTTGATGCCGATGACCGCGTCGCCGCAGCCGTACATCAGGCCGTCGATCGTCGAGGCCACGATGCCGCGCGGATCGTCGGTGCCGTGGTTCGGCTGCAGCCGCACGGAGAGCCGGCCCGGCAGGCCGATCGTCGTGCGGAACGCGCTCACCACGCGTCGCTTGCGGGCGACGAGCACCAGGTCCTGGTTGCGCATCAGCTTGCTGACCGCGGCGACCATCTCCGGCGTCAGCCCCCAGGCGAGCCGCTCGAGCGCCGCGCCATCGGCCGCCTCCGACAGCAGCCAGTCTCGGAACGCGCCAACCGTCAGGTGCGCGACCGGTTCGAACGCCGCCGCATCGTGCTGCGACAGGATCAGCCGCGAGACCTCGTCGTCCTCGGCCGGCACCGCGGGGTCGGTGAGGAGGCTGCGCAGCGGCACGTCGGCGAGGACCATGCGTGCCGCCACGCGCTCCTCCTCGTCGGCGGCCGCCACGCCCGCGAGCAGATCGCCCGAGCGTGCGGGGCTCGCGCGAGCCAGCACCGTGCGCAGGTCGTCGAAGCGGTGGCGCCGCGCGCCGATCGTCTGATGGAAGGCCATCCACGCCAGCCCGGGGTCGGGCTCAGAAGGGAGTGCGGTCGATTCTATCCGTGCCCTCTCGGGCAAAGGGGGTATGCCCCGCTTCTGCGCCGCGCGGGTGCCGCATGCCCTGCTTCGTGCCCGATGTCACGCAGGGGCGTAGGGTCATCCGCACCCCGCTGGTGCCGGACCGGCGGCGGGCGTCGGCGAGACCGCGCTCGGCACGGTCCTTGCGTGGAGCATGGCGAAGCAGCGAGGCACGACCTTCGCCGCACCTCTCCCCTCCAACGATCGGCCCTCAACGACCATGCACGACCTCGAACTCAAGCAGCAGCTCGCCGAACGGCTCGCGCTCGACCTCGGACGACGGGACTTCCTGCGCGGCGGTGCCGCGATGGGCGCGGCGGCACTCGCCGCCGGCACGTTCACCGGCGAGGCGCTCGCCCAGCCCAAGCGTGGCGGCACGATCAAGTGGGCGCACATCGTCGCCCCGGACACGCTCGATCCGCACTTCACCGGCTCGCTCGGTGCGATCAAGATCCACAACAACATCTACAACGGCCTGCTGAAGGTCAGCTACGAGGGCGGCAAGGTCTCGTTCGTCCCCGACCTCGCCGAGAAGTGGCAGATGGTCGACGACAAGACCCACGTGTTCACGCTGCGTCCGGGGGTCAAGTTCCACAACGGCGACGTCTGCGACGCCGCGGCCGTGAAGTGGAGCGTCGAGCGCGTCAAGGATCCGGCGGTCGCGTCGCCGCACTCGTGGATGGTGGCCGACCTCGCCGGCATCGACGTCGTCGATCCGCTCACGGTGCGCATCCGCTACGCCAAGCCCTTCGCGTTCTTCCCGGTCGCGATGACCGGCGCCACCGGTCGCGCCGGCACCATCGTCAGCCGCAGCGCGGTCGAGAAGTTCGGCAAGGACTTCGGCCGCAACCCGGTGGGCACGGGGCCGTTCCGGTTCGTGCAGTGGAAAGAGAACGAGATGATCGAGCTCGAGCGCAATCCGGACTATTTCGAGAAGGGCCTGCCCTACCTCGACAAGATCCAGATCGTGCTGATCAAGGAGCCGACCTCGGCCGTGGCCGCGGTGCTGTCCGGCCAGGTCGACGGCATGGATGCCTGCCCCTTCCAGTTCATGTCGCAGCTTCGCGCGAACAAGAACCTCAACATCTACGGCGACGTCGAGGGCAACTACGCGTTCCTCGGGATGAACATGAAGCGCGGCCCCTTCGCCGACGACCCGAACCTGCGGCTGGCGGTGGCCTTCGCCATCGACCGCGCGACGATCGTCAAGCAGGGCTACTTCGGCGACGCGATCGCCGCGTATTCGCCGATCTCCCCGCCGATGACCGGCTTCTACGACCCGAACATCGCCAAGAGCGGCCGCGGCCAGTTCTTCGACCTGAAGAAGGCGCAGGAGTACCGCGCCAAGGCCAAGACGAAGGGCGACATCGAGGTCACCTACATCGCCACCGAGTCGTTCACCTCGAACGGCGGCAGCGGCAGCCGCAACGCCCAGCTCATCATTCCGATGCTCGCGAAGATCGGCATCAAGGTGAAGCTCGAGCTGATGGACCGCGCGATCCTCACCAAGCGGCGCAACGCGGGCGAGTTCGACCTGTACGACGAAGCCTGGCAGGCCGACCTCGACCCGGACGAGACCATCCGTCCGGAGTGGGTCACCGGCAAGCCCTGGAACTACGTCGGCTACTCGAACCCCGAGTTCGACAAGCTGATCAACGAGGCCTCCGAGATCGTCGACCGCGACAAGCGCAAGAAGCTCTACTACGCGGCCGAGGACATCATGATGCAGAAGGACGCCCCGATCGCGATCCTCGCGCACACCAAGGTCTACAAGATCTTCAACAAGCGCGTCGAGGGCTTCAAGTACGTGCCGGTCGACCTGATGAACATGCATTCGGTCAGCCTCAAGTGATCGGCTGACACGGTCCGGTCCCCGCACGATGTTCCGTTCGGCCGCAGGCAAGGGCCTGCAGACGCTGCTCGTGCTGCTGATCGTCTCGATCGCGAGCTTCTGGTTCCTGAAGCTCGCGCCGGGCGATCCGGTCACGCTGCTGCTCGGCTCCGAGTACTCGCCGCAGGCGCACGCGCGCCTGACGCGCGAGCTCGGGCTCGATCAGCCGGTGTGGACGCAGTACGGGCTGTGGCTGTCGCGCTTCGTGCAGGGCGACTGGGGCAAGTCGTTCATCACCCGCGACGACATCTTCACGCAGGCGGTGTTCCAGGCACTGCCGGTGACGCTGTCGCTCGCGGCGCTGTCGCTCGCGCTCGCGCTGCTGGTGGGCGTGCCCGCGGGCGTGCTCGCCGCGCTGCGCAAGGGCCGCTGGCCCGACTACCTGGTGTCCTCGCTGTCGGTGCTGGGCTCGGCGTTCCCGAGCTTCTACCTCGGCATCGTGCTGATCTGGGTGTTCGGCGTGGCGCTCGGCTGGTTCCCGACCATGGGCTTCGTGCGGCCCTGGGAGGACCTGGTCGGCGGCCTGCATCACCTGGCGCTGCCGGCGATCACGCTGGCCTGCTACTACACCGGGCTGATCGCCATCACAACGCGCGCCAGCCTCATCGAGGTGATGAACCAGCCGTTCATCAAGGCGGTGCGCGCCCGCGGCGAGCCGATGTCGCGCGTCGTCGGCGTGCATGCGATGCGCAACGTGCTGATGCCGCTGGTCACCGTGATCGGCCTGCAGCTCGGTGGCCTGCTGCGGGGCGCGGTGATGACCGAGGTGGTCTTCGCGGTGCCGGGGCTGGGCTCGATGATCACCACCGCCGTGCTCAACCGCGAATACGGCGTCGTGCAGGCCGGCATCATGCTCACCGCGCTCTTCTTCGTGCTGGTCAACCTGCTGGTCGACCAGCTCTACACGCTGCTCGACCCGAGGCTGCGACGCCGATGAGCGCCACCCCGACCTCCCTGCCCGGCGGCACGCCCGCGCGCCCCGTGCTGCCTGCCGACGCCGAGGCCTCGGTGCACGATGCGGCCGCGCTGTTCGCCGCTCCGGGCTCGTCCGCGCCGCCGCCCTCGGGCGCGCTCGCGCGCACCTGGCGCCGGATCCGGCGCGAGCGCTCGGCGGTCATCGGCCTGTGCATCGTCGGCGCGTTCGCGCTGCTGGCGCTGTTCGCGCCGCTGATCGCGACCCACGACCCCACCGAGCAGAACCTCGAGCACGCGCTGATGCCGCCGGGCGCCGAGCATTGGCTCGGCACCGACTCGTTCGGCCAGGACATGTACTCGCGGCTGCTGTACGGCGCGCGGCTGGCGCTCGGCATCGGCTTCGCGTCGGTCGGCCTCGGGCTGGCCGGCGGCATGGTCATCGGCCTGGTGGCCGGGCTCGTCGGCGGCTGGGTCGAGTGGGCGCTGATGCGGCTGGTCGATGCCATCCTCGCGTTCCCCGAGATCATCCTGGCGATCGCCTTCGTCGCGGTGCTCGGGCTCGGCATCGACAAGGTGATCTACGCGCTCGCGATCTCCTTCGTCGGGCCGTTCGCGCGGATCGTGCGCTCCGACGTGCTGCAGGTGAAGTCGCGTCCGTTCGTCGAGGCCGCCGGCCTGATGGGCGTGCCGCAGACCGCGCTGATCGTGCGTCACCTGCTGCCCAACGTGATGCCCTCGCTGCTCGTGCAGGCCGGCATCCGGATCAGCACCGCGATCCTGCTGGAGTCGGGACTGTCGTTCTTCGGCATCGGCGTCGTGCCGCCCACGCCCGATTGGGGCCTGATGATCGCCGAGGGGCGTGCCTTCATCACGATGGCGCCGTGGATCTCGGGCGTGCCCGGCATCGCGCTGGCGGTGCTGCTGGTCGGCCTCACGCTGCTGGGTGACGGCCTGCGCGACGCGTTCTCGCCGCGCTCCGAGGGGCGCTGAGATGACGACCGGGGGCGCCGAGGCGCTGCTGCAGATCGACCGGCTCTCGCTCAGGCGCGGCCGCAACACCGTGCTCGACGAGGTCACGCTCTCGCTCGGGCGCGGCCGCTCGCTCGGGCTGCTCGGCGAGTCGGGGGCCGGCAAGTCGACCCTCGCGATGGCGATCATCGGGCTGCTGCGCGAGCCCGAGGTGGGGCTGTCGGGCAGCCTGCGCTTCGACGGCACAGAGCTCACCGAGCTCACCGAGTCGCGCTTCCAGGCGCTGCGCGGCCGGCGCATCGGCCTGATCTTCCAGGACGCGATGGGCTCGCTCGACCCGTGCTTCACCGTCGGCAGCCAGATCTGCGAGCCGCTGCGCCGGCACCTGAAGCTCGACAAGCGTCAGGCGCTCGAGCGCGCCGCGCAGCTCCTCGACAGCGTCGGCATCCCCGATGCGCGTGCGCGGCTGTCGGCCTATCCCCACCAGCTCTCCGGCGGCATGCAGCAGCGCGTGATGATCGCGATCGCGCTCGCCTGCGACCCCGAACTGCTGATCGCCGACGAGCCCACCAGCGCGCTCGACGTGACCATCCAGGCGCAGATCATGACGCTGGTGATGGACCGCGTGCGCGCGCTCGGCTCGAGCGCCGTCTTCGTGCTGCACGACCTCGCGCTCGCCGCCCAGGTCTGCGACGAGGTGGCGGTGATGTACGGCGGCCAGATCGTCGAGACCGGGCCATCGGCGCGGCTGCTCGAGTCGCCGCTGCATCCGTACACGCGCGGGCTGCGGGCCTGCGTGGTCGAGCTCGATTCGCACGAGCTCGAGCCGCTCGCCGGCAACGTGCCCGATCCGGGCGACATGCCGCCGGGCTGCCGGTTCGCGACGCGCTGCCCGCAGGCCGGTCCGCGCTGCACGCAGGTGCGCCCGCCGCTGGTGGAGCTCGAGGGGCGACGCGTCGCCTGCTGGGTGGTGCAGGGCGAGCCGGTCGGAGCGCTGTCGTGAGCGCCGCGACGGGCGCTCAGCCGCTCTTCTCCGTGCTGGACGTCGAGAAGGCGTACGAGGTCGGCCGCGCGCCGCCCGCGCGGCGCTTCGCCCGCGGCGAGCCGCGCCTGCTGCATGCGCTCGACGGCGTGCGGCTCGACGTCGGCGAGGGCGACGCGGTCGCGCTGGTCGGCGAGAGCGGCTCGGGCAAGTCGACGCTGGTGCGTCTGATGCTCGGCCTGGAGGGCGCCACCGAGGGCCGCCTGCTCTATCGCGGCACCGACCTCGGCACGCTCTCCGGCGAGGCGCGCCGGGCGTTCTCCCGCGAGGTCGCCTACATCTACCAGGATGCGCGCGGCTCGATGAACCCGCGCATGCGGATCGGCGACGTGCTCGCCGAGCCGATGCGCCTGCACGGCCTGTGCACCGAGGCCGAGGTGCCCGCGCGGGTCGGTGCGCTGCTCGAGCGCGTCGGCCTGTCGGCGACGATGCGTGACCGGTTCCCGAGCGAGCTGTCGGGCGGGCAGGTGCGGCGCGTCGCGGTGGCGCGCGCCTTGGCCTCGGAGCCGAAGATCGTGTTCGCCGACGAGTCGGTGGCGGGCCTCGACGTGTCGGTGCAGGCGCAGCTGCTGAACCTGCTGCGCGGCCTGCGCCGCGAGATGGGCCTGACCCTCGTCTTCATCACCCACGACCTCGGCGTGGCGAGCTACCTGTGCGACCGCATCGCGGTGATGTACCTCGGCCGCGTGGTGGAGGAGGGGCCGACCGGCGACGTGCTCACGCGACCGCGCCATCCGTACACCCGGGCGCTGATGGACGCCTTCCCGAGCTTCGGCCGGCCGCTGGGCGCGCCGCTGCGCGGCGAGATCCCCAGCCCCATCGACCTGCCGCGCGGCTGCCGGTTCGCGTCGCGCTGCCCGCAGGCGCAGGACGCCTGCCGGGAAACCGAACCGGTGCTGGTGGCAGACGGGCCGGGGCGTCGTGTAGCCTGCGCGTTCCCCTTGTCGTCCCCGTCGTCCATGACGTCCATGACGTCCACGATGTCGATGACGCCGGTGGCGCCGATGACGTCCGTGACGTCGCCGGCGGCCGCCATGCCCCCGGAGCCTGCCCCATGACTTCCCCCACGGCCAGCGGCCGCCGCGGCGCGATCACCGCGCCTCACCACCTGGCCACCGAGGCCGGCCTCGACGTCCTCTCGCGCGGCGGCAACGCCATCGAGGCGACCATCGCCGCCGGCGCCGTGCTCGCCGTCGTCTACCCGCACATGAACGCCATCGGCGGCGATGCGTTCTTCACCGTCGCCGAGACCGACGGCGCGTGCTTCGGGCTCGACGGCGCGGGGCCGTCGGCCGCCGTCTGCACGCCCGAGGCCTATCGCGCCCGTGGCTTCCAGGCCATCCCCAAGCGCGGCCCCTGGGCGGCCAATACCGTCGCCGGCATGGTGTCGGTCTGGGGCGCCGCCTACGAGCACTCGCGCTCGCGCTGGGGCGGCAAGCTCGCCTGGGCCGAGCTGCTCGCGCCCGCCACGAAGCTCGCCGGCGAGGGCTTCGCCGCGAACGAAGGGCAGGGCGCCGCGATGCGCGGCCACTGGGCGCAGCTCTCGCAGACCGAGGCCTTCGTGAAGAACTTCGCGCCCGGCGGCCGGATCCCCGCCAAGGGCGACACGCTGCGCCAGACCGCGCTGGCCGAGAGCCTCGCGCTGCTCGCGCACGAAGGCGCCAACGGCTTCTACCGCGGCGAGCTCGGTCGGCGCATCGCCGCCGGCCTGCAGCGCGAAGGCAGCCCGCTCGACGCCGGCGACCTCGCCCGCTTCGAGTGCCGCCGCGTCGCGCAGCCCTCGGTGCGCTATCGCGCCGGCACGCTGCGCAACCTGCCGCCGCCCACCGTCGGCATCACCTCGCTGACGATTCTCGGCATCCTCGACCGCTTCGACCTCTCGGGCCTCGAACCGATGTCCGCCGAGTTCGTGCACCTGCATGCCGAGGCCGCCAAGCTCGCGCACGCGCTGCGCGACCGGCACCTCGGCGACCCCGACTTCGTCGACGTGCCGGTGCACCGCATGCTCGCGCCCGCCACGCTGGACGCGCTCGCCGCCCGCATCGACCGCACGCGCGCCGCGCCCTTCAACGACGGCCCGCTGCCCGGCGACACCGTGTGGTTCGGCGTCGCCGACGGCCAGGGCCGCTCGGTCAGCGCCATCCAGAGCCTGTGCTGGGAGTACGGCAGCGGCGTGATGGCCGGCGACACCGGCATCGTCTGGCACAACCGCGGCCACGGCTACACCTTCGAGCCCGGCCGCGCCAACACGCTGGCCCCGGGCAAGCGCCCGTCGCACACGCTGAACGCTCCCACCTGGTTCGGCGACGACGGCTCGCGCGTCGTCTTCGGCACCATGGGCGGCGAGGCCCAGCCGCAGATCTCCGCCGCCGTGTTCACCCGCGCGATGGACCTCGGCATGCCGCTCGGCGAGGCGCTCGCCGCGCCGCGCTGGGTGCTGGGCCGCGCCTGGGGCGACCAGTCGCCGACCACGCTCAAGCTCGAGCGGCGCTTCTCCGAGGCCACTGCCGAGGACCTGCGCGCGCTCGGCCACGACGTCGAGTGGTTCGACGAGTGGTCCGACTACATGGGCCATGCGGGCGTGATCCGCATCGGCGTCGACGGCGCGATGGATGTCGGGAGTGATCCGCGCAGCGATGGGGCGGCGGGCGCGCTGTGACGGGCGTGCGCTGAGCCGTCAGGTGGGGCAGCCGCAGCTCGACGTGCTGCTGTCCCGTCCAGGGCTGCGGGGAATCGGTGGTTCGCGCGACCCAGGACAGTCGCGAGGAAATGCGAGTGCATGACTTCATTTCCCTGAAACAGATCCGGCTGGCCGCCGTCGGATCGATCGCACTCCTGGTATGGGCCGCAGTGCTCGCCGTCTCTGCAAGCACGGCGTACGCACAGGTTTCCTATGTCGAAGACGCCGGTGCGAGCATCGAGCGCATCGACGTCTTCCTGACGAATCCATCCCCCGATCCGGCGGTCAATGCCCGCGTCACGGACCTGATTCGGCGGAACCTTAGGCTCTTCCCCTCCGATCGGTTTTCGCGGGTCGCGGCCGAGATCGGGCTCGCTCGGGCGCGGCGCGGCGGCCCCATCGAACAGACCAGGCTCTCGGTCGCGCCCGGCGGTGGGGGGGCATTGATCGTGACGGTCGAAGCCACGCTCCGGGCGGAGCGTGCCGAGGCCCTCGAGCGCGGGGTGCTTCTTACGGGGCAGGCCTCCGATCTGCCGCTGCTGCTCGACCGGGGCGGTACCGTGCTGACCACGAAGCTGGAAGCGCTGCCCATGGTCTACGCGAACTCGAACGCGTGGTATGGACGGCCGGACCTGTTCCTCGCCGGCAATCCCCTGGTGTCGGGAAAGGCCGCAGGCAGCGGAGCCACCGCCTGGGCTGAAGGGTTCGTTCATGCCGGGGTCTACGGCATCACTCCTGTTGCGGGCAACACCTTCATCTACGCGGGCCTGAGCGGCATCCTGTCCGGGTCGGCGGGACGGGAGCTGTTCACGGACGACACGCGGAGTCACGTCGGAACCGAGGATGCTTATGTCGGGCTCGTAGGCGGGCAGACCTCGGAGGCGGGCGATCGATTCGTGTGGAATGTCTCGGCAGGACGCAAGCGCTTCGGCATCGGTGACGGCTTTCTGATCGCCAACACGGCTTCGAACGGGAGCACCCGCGGCGCGCTTCAATCGAACCCGCGCTGGGCTGCCGACACGCTCGTCGTGGGGCAGGTCCGCTTTGGCACAGCCATGGCCGAGGCGTTCTACCTCGATCCCGACGAGCTGCCCGTCGTGGACTCCAAGACACGGATCACGGGCCTGAATCTCGAGCTCGGCCCGAGGGCGGGTCTCGACCTCGGCGCGACGTATCTGAAGGTGCTCGATTCGGCCTTCGGATACTTCGCGACGACCGCATCCTCGCCGGCGGGCGTCGCGATGGGGCGGGAGGGGCTCGAGGTGTTCGATCTACGCTTGCAATGGCGGCCCGGGCATTCTGGGGTGTTCATCGCAACCGAGGCGGCCGTGCAGCGCAACGCCCGCTTCGACATGCGCGCGACCGGCGAGATGGCGGAGTTGGGCTATCGGTTCGCCGAGGCGTCATGGCTGTCCGAGCTGAGCTATCGCATCGCCAGGTTCTCGGGCGACGATCCTGGGACCGCTCGATTCGAGCGTTGGGACCCGCTGCTGTCCGGGGGCAACGGCGAGCAGTGGGTGCAGGGCATCAATCACTTCAAAATCTTCCAGAACAGCAACCTGATCGCACACCGTCTGCAGGCTCGTCTGCGCCCGAGCGCCCGCTTCGAACTCGTGCCGCAATTCTGGCTGTTCCGGGCCGACAGGACGACCAATCTGGGCGGCAATCCCGCGTTGTCGGTCCTGAACGGAACGCAACTGGGCCAGGAGGCGAACATCACCGGCAAATGGTTTGTGGCGAAGAACGTCTTCGTGCAAGGTCACCTTGCCGTGACGTTTCCCGGCTCGGGGGTGCGCAACGCGCCCGGGGTCAACGCCGTTGTCGATCCCTGGCTGAGCGCGATGGTGTTCGTCCGGGTCGCTTTCTGAGTTTCCGACACCAATTGGAGCAGCGATGGAAAGACGCGAGATCCTGAAGGGTATGGCGGCCTCTGCCGGCGCTGTCACGGCGGCCGCCGGAGTCCAGGGCGTCACGGCGCCCCAGGCCCAGGCGCAGATGGGAGGCGGCAGACCCGAGGGCAATGCCGTCGTGCCGGTGAAGCCGGTCGATCCGAAGCGCTTCACGCCCGGCCGATTCGCCGGCAAGACGGTACTGGTGACGGGTTCGGCCCGGGGCATGGGTGCAGCGGCTGCGAAGCGGCTGTCACGGGAAGGCGCGAACCTTGTCTGCGTGGATTGGATCAAGGACCTGGGCGAAGCCACCCATGCCGAGATCATCGCGACGGGCGGCAAGTCCGTCTTCGTCCATGGCGACATCGCCGATCCGACCGTCATGCAGGAGGCGGTGGACAGGGCGGTCCGCACCTTCGGCGGACTCGATGCGGCGCTGAACAACGCGGGGGTGATGGATGGCGTCCACTCCGGCGCGCCGATCGACTTCGAGAAACAGCGCCCGCTCGTCTTCGCCAGCATCCACGAGGCGACCGACGACTACTGGAACAACGTCTTTCGGACGAATGCCTACGGAATGTTCGTGTGCATGCGGGCGGAACTGCGACAGATGGTCGCCCAGGGACGCGGCGGATCGATCGTCAACGTCGGATCCATTGCCGGCATGACCGGCCTGTCGGGCAACCCGGCGTATGTCGCGAGCAAGCATGCCGTCAACGGCCTGACGAAGAACGCCGCGATCGACTACGCGCCCCATGGTATCCGGGTCAACTCGGTCAACATGGCCGCCACCGACACGCCGATGGTCGCGCGGGCGGGACAACTGGTCGCTGCGGCGTCGGCGCAGGCGCGCGGTCCGACCATGGGCAGGATCAAGATCGACAGCGTCCTGGCCTACACCGACAAGCAGCATCGTTCCGCCACGGTCTGGGAGCAGGTGGCGATGATGGCGTTCTTGCTGTCCGACGAGGCGTCGAACTTCACGGGCGGCATCTTTGCCACGGATGGCGGGTGGACCGCCTATTAGCCTTCGGCTCGGCAGGCCGTTGACGAGGTCATTCAGCGCGGCCGCGTCGATGAAGATCGCTTTGGCGGTACCGGTAGGCTTCGCAGCCTGGCCGACCTGTGCGAAGCGCGCCTCGGCTGGCGAGTGCGACAGGTGGCGAGCCGGCGCCCGGCACGATCAGGTCGCGGATGGAATCAACGGCTCGTTTGTTGCAAGTTTTGGACTCTTATCCGATATCGATAAGACGTCGAAGTTCTATATGAACGCGGCCGCCGCCGCGAGAGGCCAGGGGTATATCAGCCCAGCCGGCGCAGCGCCTCGATCGCGATGGCCTGGCCGTGCTCCTGCACGAAGTGCCCGCCCTCGGCCACCTGCATCGGTGCCGGACAGCCGCGGATGCCGGTCCGCAGCCGCGCCATCAGCGCCGGCGTGAACACCGGGTCCTGCATGCCGATCGCCATCATCGAGCGGCCCGTCCAGGCCTCGGCCCAAAACGCCGCGGCCTCGCGCGAGACGGCCGCGCCGTCGTCCTGCGGCCCCTCCGGCACGAGGTCCGGGAAGGCGCGGGTCGCCGCGCGGAACTCCGGCCCGGGGAAGGGCGCGTCGTAGGCCGCGCACGCCGCCTCGCTCATCTGCGGATTACCGCGCGAGAAGAGCCTCGAGATCGCGAAGTCGGGCTTGCCGCGACACATCGCGCGCCACTGCAGGAAGCCCTCTGGCAACGCCGTCTCGGCGGTGGCCAGGTAGGTGTTCATCACCAGCAGCCCCCGGTAGCGGGCCGGCGCCGCCATCGGCAGCGTGAGGCCGATCAGCCCGCCCCAGTCCTGCACCACCAGGTTCACGCGTTCCAGCGACAGCGACTCGACGAAGGCCAGCAGCACCCGGCGATGTCGATCGAAGGTGTGCCACGCGACGTCGAGCGGCTTGTCGCTGCGGCCGAAGCCC
>CAIUGQ010000032.1 GCA_903898725.1 uncultured Burkholderiales bacterium
CGCGTCGCGCTCATCGCGCGGATGCGGTCGGCGATGAACAGGCCCTGGACATAGACGGGCTGCTCGGCCCAGAGCGTGCCGTCGTTGTCGAACACCGCGATCCGCTCGGGCACCGGTACGAAGTCGCGGCCGCCCGGCTCGGTGACCGCCTTGACGAAGGCGAGGATGCGCGCTCGTGCGGGACCGTCCTGCCAGGAGGGCAGCGGCTCGGCGGCGGGCGAAGACTGCGCGGGCGCGAGGCGGGGCAGGGCTGAGGCCGCGATCATGGCGACGACGCGGCGGCGGTTCGAGGAGGTCATGGTCGGTTCCGGGGGTGGAGCGAAGGGCGTCGCGCGGGGCCTCGATGGCACGAGGGCCGCCGTCCGGTCATGGACGGCGGCCCCCGCGGGCTGGCGCGGGACGGGTGGCCTCAGCGGCCGCTGGCGCCGCCGCCCTGCGTGACGGCTTCCATCACCCGGTCGAGGTTGAAGCTGCCCGGCTTCTGGCGCGGCGGGAACTCACGGAAGCTCTGCAGCCAACGCCCGACGTACGCGCCTGCGGGCGCGATCGCGAACATCCGCTCGAGGTACCAGCGCTGATAGCCGATGGCGTGCTCGGCCTCGGCGCGCTCGAACGGATCCATCCGCAGGTTCGTCAGCGTCGGCGCGCGCAGCTGCGTGAACGGCTGCTGCCAGACCTTCAGGCCTTCGGACTCCTGCTTCAGGAAGGTGACCTTCCAGTTGTCGTAGCGCAGCGCCGCGACGCTGCCGTCGTCGGTCCAGTAGATGAACTCGCGCCGGGGCCATGCGCCCTCGCCCCGGAACGCCGGGCCGAGGTCGTAGCCGTCGAGGTGCACCTTGTAGTTCATCGCGCCGACGCGGCGGCCCTTCTTCAGGTCATCGACGACGGTCCGGTCGCCGGCGGCCGCCAGCATCGTCGGAAGGATGTCCTCGTGCGCGGCGATGTCGTTGATGACGGTGCCGGGCTTGATCACGCCGGGCCACTTGATCATCGTCGGCACGCGGTAGCCGCCTTCCCACTGCGTGTTCTTCTCGCCGCGGAACATGGTCGTGCCGCCATCGGGCCAGGTGAAGGTCTCGGCGCCGTTGTCGGTCGAGTACATCACGATGGTGTTGTCCTCGAGGCCGAGCTCCTTGAGCTTCGCCATCACCTGTCCGACGTGGCCGTCATGCTCGACCATGCCGTCGGCATAGATGCCGAGGCCGGTCTTGCCCACGGACGCGGGCTTGAGGTGCGTGAAGATGTGCATCCGGGTGGAGTTCCACCACATGAAGAACGGCTTGTCGGCCTTCTTCGCGCGCTCCATGAAGTCGAGCGCCCTGACGGTCACCTCGTCGTCGATGGTCTCCATCCGCTTGCGGGTCAGCGGGCCGGTGTCGGTGATCGTGCCGCCGGCGAAGCTGTGGATCACGCCGCGCGGGCCGAACTGCTTCTTGAACGCCTCGCCCTTCGGATAGTCGGGGTTCTCCGGCTCCTCCTCGGCGTTGAGGTGGTACAGGTTGCCGAAGAACTCGTCGAAGCCATGCGCCGTCGGCAGCATGTCGTCGCGGTCGCCGAGGTGGTTCTTGCCGAACTGCCCGGTCATGTAGCCCTGCGCGCGCAGCAGCGTCGCGATCGTCGGGTCTTCCTTCTTCATGCCTTCGGGGGCGCCCGGCAGGCCGACCTTGGTGAGGCCGGTGCGGATCGGCGACTGCCCGGTGACGAAGGCGGCTCGGCCGGCGGTGCAGCTCTGCTGGCCGTACCAGTCGGTGAACAGCGCGCCCTCGCGGCCGATGCGGTCGATGTTGGGCGTCTTGTAGCCCATCATCCCCAGGTTGTAGGCGCTGATGTTGAACTGGCCGATGTCGTCGCCCCAGATGACGAGGACGTTGGGCTTCTTCGTCTGCGCGTGGGCGGACAGCGCGGTCAGCCACAG
>CAIUGQ010000033.1 GCA_903898725.1 uncultured Burkholderiales bacterium
CCGGGCGGCACCGGCGGGCGCGGCACCCGGCGTGTCCGAGGTGCGGCGGGTCGAGGTGCTCGCGGTGGTCCAGGGCCTGGACCGCAAGGCGCGGACCGCGACGCTGCGCGGCGTGCACCGGACGGTCCGCGTCTCGGTGCCCGAGGGCGTGGACATGACCAAGATCAAGATGGGCGACGAGGTCCGCGCGGTGATCACCGAGGCGGTGGTGCTTGCCGTCGAGGTGGCGCCGAAGGCCGCGGCGAAGCCGGCGCCCAAGCGCTGAGCTGCGCGCGGCGGCCGGGCGACCGGTCCGCCGCGCTTGAGACCGTCCGGTCGCCCGGCGCCGCCATGCGTCGGCGCGCCGGGTCCGGCGCAACACAGTCGCCTTGACGGCATCGCCACCCCTTTCGAGACTGCTCGCAGGAGAGTCCGATGAAGGTGCCGTCCCGCCCGCCCCGCAGTTCCGCCCTCGCCGCCTGCATGCTCGCGGCGATGACGCTCGTCGGCTGCTCGGCCCTTCGGCTGACGCCGGCCTCGCTCCACGGCAGCGCCTGGATGCTGTCGGCGATGGGCGCCCAGAGCGTGACCGTCGAATCCTCGCTGCCGACGCTGCGCTTCGGCAGTGAGCTGATCACCGGCAGCGATGGCTGCAACCGCTTCGTCGGCACCTGGTACGCGAGCGGCTCGACGCTGCGCATCGGCCGTGACCTCGCCGCCTCGCGCCGGGTCTGCGGCGATGCGGTCCATGCCAGCGCCGACGCCTACAGCCGCACCCTCGCGCGCGCCACCACCTGGCGCATCGAGAACGGCTCGCTGGTCCTGCTGGACTCACGCGGCGCGGCGCTCGCGACCTTCGCCCCGCAGCCGAGCGGCCTGGTCGACAAGGTCTGGCGGGTGACCGGCTATGCCGACGCCTCGCAGGCGATCGTCGGCGTGCGCCCGGGCAGCCTCATCACCGTCGAGTTCGACACCGACGGGCGCGTGCGCGGCTTCGGCGGCTGCTCGCCCTACGCGGGTCCGTGGGCGATGGCCGAGCGGCGCCTGAACGTCGGGCCGCTGCAGTCGGCGAACACCGCCTGTGCCGGGCCGGCCGACCTGCGCGAGCAGGAGACGGCCTACCTGCGCTCGATCGCCAGCGCGACCGCGATGCGCCGCGACGGCGAGCGGCTGGAGCTGCGCGACGCAGCGGGCGCAGTGGTCGCGACCGCTGCGGCCATGCCGCGCACCGCACCGGTCAGCCAGCAGTAGCCCGGGCCGCAGCCCGCCGGCTCACTCGTAGAGCAGCGACCCGTCGTCGAGGTCGGCCGCAGGAAGGTCGTCCTTGTCGAACGCATAGTCCTGCGAGTGGATCCAAGGCCCCCGGTCCCCCTGCTTCGGCAGCAGATCGCCGCCGCGCGCGAGGTAGCCGGGGTTGAAGTTCTCCGGCTCGACCCACGGACGCAGCGGCATGTCGGCCTCGCCGGGACGCAGCGCGGGCGTGACCACGGTCGCGCCGCGCGCGTGCATGTGCGCGAGGAGCCGGCAGACGAGGTCGCCGAGCAGGTCCACCCGCAGCGTCCAGCTCGCGCGGAAGTAGCCGAACACCCAGACCAGGTTGGGCACGCCGGTGAACATCGCGCCGCGCCAGCCGACGGTGGCGGCGAAGTCGAGCGGACGGCCGTCGATCTCGAACGGGATGTCGCCGAGCACGCTCAGCTCGAAGCCGGTC
>CAIUGQ010000034.1 GCA_903898725.1 uncultured Burkholderiales bacterium
GAGCAGCCCCGACACCGAGAAGCTCATCGTCAGCAGGTTGAAGTTGGCGGTGCGCCGCGCCTCGCCGCCGATCTCGCCCGCCGCATGCTGGATCCCGAGGTGAAAGCCCATCATGCCCACGCCGACCAGGCCCGCCGACAGGGCGAACATCGCCGGGTGCGGGATCGCCGCGCAGCCGAGCGCACCCACGGCACACAGCGCGGTGCCCAGGAGCATCGGACGCCGCACACCGACGCGATCGATCAGCTGGCCGCCGCGCACGGCCAGCAGCATCGGCACCAGCGCGAAGGTCGCGAGCACCAGCCCGATCGAGGCCGGGGACAGGCCGAGGTGGACCGCCGCGAGCGCCACCGTGACGCGGAATCCGATGACCGCGGTATAGAGCGCCGCCGCGCAGGCGATCAGCGGCCGGATCGCCGCGGCACCGCCCCTCACCGGCCGCTGAAACGCGGCGGCCGCTTCTGCACGAACGCGGCGACGCCCTCGCGGAAGTCGTCGGTCCGGGACGCCTGCGCCTGCAGCAGTGCCTCGACCTCGAGTTGATCGCCCAGTCCGTTGGCGGCGCTCTGCGTCAGCGCCTGCTTGACGAGCGCATAGGCCTGCGTCGGCATCTTCGCGAGGCCCTCGGCGCAGCGCTTCGCCTCGGCGGCGAGCGCCTCGTCGGCGTGCACCTTCCAGACCAGGCCGTACTGGAGCGCATCGCGGGCCGGGATCTTCTCGGCGAGCATCACCATCGCCCGCGCCCGGATGTCGCCGACGATGCGCGGCAGGAACCAGGTGCTGCCGCAGTCGGGCACCAGGCCGATCTTCGTGAAGGCCTGCAGGAAGCTCGCCGACTCGCCGGCGAGCACCACGTCACAGGCGAGCGCGAGGCTCATGCCGGCGCCGGCCGCCGAGCCGTTGACCGCGGCCACGATCGGCTTGGGCAACTGGCGCATCGCCAGCACGATGGGATGGTAGGACTCGCGCAGGCTCTGCGCGACATCGTGCTCGCCGGACTGCATCGATGCGGCGCCGAGGTCGGCGCCGGCGCAGAAGCCGCGGCCCGCGCCGGTGAGGATCAGGGCGCGGACCGAGTCGTTGGCCTTGGCCGCGGCCAGCGCGGCGGACAGCCCGTCGAGCATCGCCGGATTCAGGGCATTGAGCACCGCCGGGCGGTTCATCGTGATGGTCATGACGCCGGCATCGACGGCGGTGAGGACGGCAGTCTCTGACATGGGGACTCCTGGTGACGTTCGGTTCGGTAGGGCGAGAGCGTGGGGAGAGCGGGATCGACGAGACAGGCGAGGCGCGGGGCTCAGAGCAGGCCGAGCTGTCGCGCGGCCAGGTCGTTCATCACCTCCTCGGCGCCCCCGCCGATCATGTACACCTTGCAGTCGCGCCAGGCGCGCTCGATGCGGCTGCCGCGCAGGAAGCCCGCGCCGCCCAGGATCTGCAGCGACTGGTCCGCGCAGTCGCGCATCAGGCGGGCGCCGTGGTTCTTGGCGAGCGCGAGGTCGCCGGCCGGCGATTCGCCGGCATCGAGCCGCTGCGCGAGCTGCAGCAGCCAGGCCTGCATCGGCAGGATCTCGTCGATCATCCGCACGAGCTTGTGGCGGATCGCCTGGTGTTCGATCAGCCGCTGCCCGAAGGTGCGGCGCTCGCGGGCCCACTCGAGCGCGTCCTCGACGCAGGCCATCGCCTGGCCGAGTCCGCCGGCGGCCATCGTCATGCGCTCGCCGTTGAAGTTCTGCATCACCAGCCGGAACCCGGCGTTCTCCTCGCCGACCATCCGGTCCTCGGGCACGAACACTTGGTCGAAATAGAGCGCCGCGGTGTCCGATGCCCACCAGCCGATCTTCTTGAGCGGTGTGCGGGCCAGGCCCTTGGCGTCCCCGTCGACGAGGAACAGTGACACCCCGCCCGCACCGGGCCCGCCGGTACGCGCCGCGACCAGGATATGGTCGGCGCGGATGCCGGAGGTGATGAACATCTTCGAACCGGTGATCGACCAGCCGCCGGGCACGCGCTCGGCGCGGGTCGTGAGCTGCGCGACATCCGAGCCGCCCGAGGGCTCGGTGATCGCGAGCGCACCGATCGTGTGTCCCGCGAGGATCGAGGGGATCACCGCCTGTCGCACGTGCTCACGGGCACCGGCCAGCACCGGCCACAGCATGATCGTGTGCGAGCCCAGCCCGGCGGTGACGCCGCCGATGCCGCCGCGGGCGAGCTCGATCGAGGACAGCAGCCGGCCGACATGGTCGACCGGCGTGCCCCCGTACTCGGCCGGATAGCCCAGTCCGAGCAGCCCGACGTCGCCCGCCTTGCGATACAGCTCGCGAGGAAACGACCCGGCCTCGTCCCAGGCATCGGCATGAGGCTGGATCTCGCCTTCGACGAAGGCCCGGACCGCGTCCTGCACCTGACGGTGCTCGTCGGTGATGCCGGGCAGGCGGCCGAAGTCGAAGGCGGGCAGGCGAGGGGCGGGCATGGGGTGCCTCGGTCAGGTCGGATCGGGTTCGATGCGCACCAGCAGCCGGCCCGGTGCGAGCTGCGTGCCCGGCGTCGCGCCGAGCTCGACGACCGTGCCCGAGACCGGGGACTCGAACCGGTGCTCCATCTTCATCGCCTCGATCGAGAGCAGATAGGTGCCGCGCGCCACCTGCTGCCCGAGCGCGACGGCGACACGGCTGAGCTGACCGTGCATCCGGCAGACGATCGTCCCGCCGGCCTCGGTGCCGCCCCGTGCCGGCGGCCGGTCGGTGACGTCGGCGAAACCGTCGGCCATGCCGAAGGCGTCGAGCCAGCCGATGCCGCGCTCGAGCGTGGCCATCACCGGATGACCGACGCCGTCGACGACGACCGCGGCGTGCAGTCCGTCGTCCCGCTCGAGTGCGATCTCCAGCACGGTGCCATCGGCCAGCGTGACCGCATGCGGCTGCCCGGCGCCGCTCTCGACGCGCAGCGCATGCACCCGCCCCGCGACCTCCAGCCGCATCGGCGCGGTCCGCCGGCCGCTCGACGACCAGCAGGCGAGCGGCCCGTGCACGCGCGCCGCACGATGGACCCGCAGCACGGCCGCCACGGCGAGCCAGCGCGCCTCGGGGGCCGGAGCATCCCAGCCGCCGAGCGCCTCGCCCAGCCATGCGGTCGACAGCGCGGGAGCGGCGAAGGCGTCGGCCGCCAGGCAGCGGCGCAGCCAGTCCCGGTTGGTTCGCAGGCCCATCACCGAGGTGCCGGCGAGCGCCGCCAGCAGCCGCGCGCGGGCCGCTTCGCGATCGCCGCCGCGGGCGATGACCTTGGCGATCATCGAGTCGTAGTGGGGCGAGACCCCTGCGGTCTCGCCGAGCCCGTGGTCCACCCGCAGGCCGTCGCCCGAGGGCATGCGCCAGGCCGCGATCGGGCCGACCTGCGGGGCGAAGCCTGCATACGGATCCTCAGCGCAGAGCCGCGCCTCGATCGCATGGCCCTCGATCCTGACCGCATCCTGGGCCAGCGGCAGCGGCTCGCCCCGGGCCACGCGCAGCTGCCACTCGACCAGATCCAGGCCGGTGACCGCTTCGGTGACCGGGTGCTCGACCTGCAGACGCGTGTTCATCTCCAGGAACCAGAACGCACCGTCGGGCTCGAGCAGGAACTCGACCGTGCCCGCGCCGACATAGCCGACCTCGCGCGCCAGCCGGATCGCCGCCTCGCCCATGCGCGCGCGCAGCGCCTCGGTGACGCCCGGTGCGGGGGCCTCCTCGAGCACCTTCTGGTTGCGCCGCTGCGTGGAGCAGTCGCGCTCGCCGAGATGGACGTAGCCACCGTGCGTGTCGCCGAAGACCTGCACCTCGACGTGCCGCGCCCGCAGCACGCGGCGCTCCACCAACAGCGTGCCGTCGCCGAACGAGGAGGCCGCCTCGGCGCGCGCCGAGGCGATGGCCGCCCGCAGCGCGGTCTCGTCGGACAGGTCGTCGACCGCGCGCATGCCGCGGCCACCGCCGCCCGCGGCCGCCTTGATCATCAGCGGCGCGCCGACCCGTCGCGCCTGCGCGACCAGCGTGTCGTCGTCCTGGGCGGCGCCCTGGTAGCCGGGCAGGCAGGGCACCTCGAGCCGGGCCGCGAGCTGCTTGGCCGCCGACTTGTTGCCCAGCGCATCGATCGCCTCGGGCGGCGGCCCGACGAAGACGAGGCCGGCGTCGCGCAGCGCTCGCGCGAACGCCGCGTTCTCAGACAGGAAGCCGTAGCCGGGATGGACGGCCTGGGCACCGCTCGCGCGGCACGCCGCGATGAGCTTCGCGGGATCGAGATAGCTGTCGCGGGCCGGGCCCGCACCCAGACGGACGCTGAGGTCCGCCTCGCGGACGTGGCGCGCCTGGGTGTCGGCATCGGAATGGACCGCCACCGTGCGCAGGCCCATCGCACGGGCGCTGCGGATCACCCGGCAGGCGATCTCGCCGCGGTTGGCGATCAGGAGCGTGTCGAAGCGCGCCATCGGGCGGACCGGTCCGGGCTCAGCCCTGACGGGGCAGGATGCCCATCGTCTTGGCGATGATGCCCATCATGACCTCGTCGGCGCCGCCGCCGATCGAGCCGAGCCGGGTGTCGCGCCAGAACCGGTTCACCCGCATCTCCTCGATGTAGCCCATGCCGCCCCAGAACTGGACGCACCAGTCGGCGACCTCGCGCGCCACGCGTGCGCCCTTGAGCTTCACCATCGAGGCGAGCTGGGTCACGTCGTGCCCCTGGACATACAGCCCCACCGCCTTGTGGAACAGGGCACCGACCGCCTCGACCTCGGTCTGCAGCTCGGCGAGCTTGTAGTAGATGTACTGGTTGTCGAGCAGCGGCTTGCCGAAGGCGCGGCGCTCGCGCAGGTAGTCGATGGTCTCCTGGATCACGTGCTTGGACTTCTGCCAGCCGGCGCCCGCCCAGAGCCGTTCCTCCTGGAACTGCTCCATCTGGTAGATGAAGCCCATCCCTTCCTCGCCGATCCGGTAGCGCTGCGGCACCCGCACCGAATCGAAGTGCAGCTGCGCGGTGTCGGAGGCGTTCATGCCGACCTTCTTGAGCTTCTTGGCGACCGAGATGCCCTTCGTCTTCATCGGCACGCAGATCAGCGACTTGTTCTTGTGCCCGCCGCCCTCCGAGGTGTTGGCGAGCAGGCAGATCCAGTCGGCCTGGGTGCCGTTGGTCGTCCACATCTTGCCGCCGTCGATCACGTAGTCGCCGCCGTCCTTGCGGGCGGTGGTGCGGATCGAGGCGACGTCCGAGCCCGCGCCGACCTCGGAGACGCCCAGGCAGGCGACGTATTCGCCCGAGATCGAGGGCTCGAGGAACTCCTTGCGCACCTCGTCGGAGCCGCGCTTGGCCAGCGCGGGCGTGGCCATGTCGGTCTGCACGCCGATCGCCATCGGGATGCCGCCGCAGCGCGTGTGCGAGAGCGCCTCGGCGAAGGCCGCGGCATACGAGTAGTCGAGGCCCATGCCGCCGGACTCGACCGGCTTGTGCACGCCGAGGAAGCCGAGCCGCCCCATCTTCCGGAACAGCTCGTGTGCCGGGAAGATCTCGGCCTTCTCCCACTCGTCGACGAAGGGGTTGATCTCCGACTCGATGAACTTCCTGAGCGATTCCTGCAGGGCGAGGTGCTCGGGACCGTAGATGGCGGGATGCATGGCGGGCTCCGTGTGGATCGGGATGAGGGGGGCAGGGCGGTCCGGGCGCGCGCCGGTCAGGGCCGGGCGACGCCGAACTGCACGGGGCGCAGCGTGCGGCGCTGCGCGCTGCGGCACAGCTCGAAGGCGAGCCCCAGCACGCGGCGTGTGTCGCGGGGATCGATGACCCCGTCGTCGAGCAGCCGCCCGCTGGTGTAGAACGCATCGGACTGGCGGTCGAAGCTCGCGACGATCCGCTGCTCGAGCGCGCCGAGCTGGGTCTCGTCGACCGGCACGCCGCGCCGCTTCGCGCCGCCCTCGGCGACGATCCGCATCACCAGCGCAGCCTGCTCGCCACCCATCACCGCGGTTCGGGCGTTCGGCCACGAGAACACGAAGCGCGGGCCGTAGGCGCGCCCGCACATCCCGTAGTTCCCGGCGCCGAACGAGGCCCCGCACATCAGGGTGATCGAGGGGACGTTCGCGTTCGCCACCGCCTGGATCATCTTCGAGCCGTGCTTGATCATCCCGGCCTGCTCCGAGGCACGCCCGACGATGTAGCCGGTGGTGTTCTGCAGATAGAGCAGCGGGATGCCGGCCTGGCAGCACGCCTGGATGAAGTGCGTGGCCTTGGTCGCGCCGGCCGGGTCGAGCGGTCCGTTGTTGGTCACGATGCCGATCGGCTGGCCGTACAGCGATGCGTGTCCGCAGACGGTCGCCGGTCCGTAGTCCGCGCCGAAGTCCAGGAACTCCGAGCGATCGACGATCCGGGCGATGACCTCGTGCATGTCCACCGGCTGACGGAAGTCGAGCGGCATCGTGCCGGCGAGCTCGTCGGGCGCATGCAGCGGCTCGAGCGACGGGTCGTCGGTCAGCGCAGCGCCGGGGCCCTGGGTGTCGAAGGCCAGCCGCGTCATCAGCTCGCGGGCGATGCGCAGACCGTCGGCGTCGTCGTCGGCGAGGAACTCGCCCAGGCCCGAGACGGTCGCATGCATCTCGCCGCCGCCCAGCTCCTCGTCGGTCGCGATCTCGCCGGTCGCGGCCTTCAGCAGCGGCGGGCCGGCCAGGAAGGCGCGCGCCCGGCCGCGGACCATCACCACGTAGTCCGACAGGCCGGGCATGTAGGCACCGCCGGCGGTCGACGAGCCGTGCACGACCGCAACGACCGGAATGCCCTCGGCCGAGAGCCGGGCGAGGTTGTAGAAGATCCGCCCGCCGTGCACGAAGCCGTCGACCTGGTACTTGAGCAGGTTGGCACCGGCCGACTCGATCAGCTGGATGAAGGGCAGCTTGTTCTCGAGGGCGATCTCCTGGGCCCGCAGCAGCTTCTCGCGGCCCATGTGCTGGATCGCACCCGCGTCGATGCCGGCGTCGCTCGCGGTGATCACGCAGCGGGTGCCACCCACCACGCCGATGCCGTTGATCATCCCGCCGCCGGGCACCGAGGTCTCGGGGTCCGGGTCGTCGACCAGCCAGCCGGCCAGCGAGGACAGCTCCAGCCAGGGGGCGCCGGCATCGAGCAGGCGGGCCACCCGCTCGCGCGGCAGCAGTTGCCCGCGCTTGTCGAACAGCGGCTTGGACCGGGCCGAGGCCGCGGCCGAGCGGGCCTCGAGCGCGCGCAGCCGCTCGACCAGCGCGAGCATGCCGGTTCGGCGCTCGGCGAAGGCGGCCGACGCCGGATCGATGCGTGATTCGATGACCGGCACCGCGTCAGCCTTCCGGGTCGATGTTCATGAACGCGGGCGGGCTCGAGAGGTGGAACCCGTCGAAGGTGCGCTGCGTCGCCGAGTCGGTGACCCGCAGCGGCCGGGCCGGGGCGTTCGGACGCGCGTTCGGCACGCCGCCGTCGACGCGGATGCAGTCGCCGGTGATGAAGTTCGCAGCCTCGGACAGCAGGAAGACGATCGCCGCCGAAATCTCGGCCTCCGAGCCGTAGCGCTGCAGCGGCACCATGCGCCACTGCTTCGCGAGCCGTGCCTTCACCTCGTCCGGGTAGGTCTCCATGCCGCTGGAGGCGATCCAGCCCGGCGCCACCGCGTTGACCCGCACCCCCGAGGGCGCCCATTCGGACGCCAGCGTCTCGGTCAGGTTCAGCGTGCCGGCGCGGGCCGCACCCGAGTGCGCCATCGACGGCATCCCGCCCCAGATGTCGGCGATGATGTTGACGATCGCGCCGCCGTGGTCCTTCATCCAGCGGTTGAACACCTCGCGCGACATCAGGAAGCCGCCGGTCAGGTTGTTGCGGATCACCGCTTCCCAGCCCTTGAGCGTGAACGACTCGGCGGCGCCGGGAAACTGGCCGCCGGCGTTGTTGACCAGCCCGTCGATGCGGCCGTGTGCGGCAAGGACCGCCTCGACGCCGGCCTGCACGCCGGCCTCGTCGCGAATGTCGAGCGGGTGGCAGCTCGCACGGCCGCCCACCTCGGCGATCTCGGCGGCCACGCGCTCGAGCTTCTCGGGCTTGCGTCCGATGAGCGCGACCGAGGCGCCGAGCGACACGAGTTCGTGCGCCGTGCAGCGACCGATGCCCGAGCCGCCGCCGGTGACGATCACGGTGCGGCCCTCGAAGAGCCCCGGGCGGAACACCGAACGGTACCGGGCGGCACGCGGAGCAGAGGCGTTGGAAGAGGCGTCCATGCAGGCGTCGGCGTGTGATGAGCGGGGTTCCGACAGCGTGCGTTCGAGGTCGCGATCCGTCAAGTTGCGATGCAGCATGAATCCGTTTTCGGATGCTCTGGAGTCGCATCCCAAGCGGGTTTCCGGGCATCCTGCTTGACGCCGCACCCCACGGGCCTATACTGAATCGGACTCAGCAACGGCGCCCCGATGCGCCCCGCCGACGATGACGGCACTGCCCAGGCGACGCAAGGCGGTCCGCCGCGCCGAGATCCTCGCCGCGGCGCGCGAGGTGTTCATCGCCCGCCGCTTCGAGGACGCCTCGGTGGCCGAGATCGCCGCGCGCGCCGACTGCGTCGAGGGCACGCTCTACACCTACTTCCGCAACAAGCGCGACCTGTTCGACGCGGTGCTCACCGACGTCTACGATGCGCTGATCGCCGACATCGAACCCCGATTCGCCTCGCTCGACGGCACCGCCGACCGGCTGCGGTTCCTGATCGCGAGGCATCTCCAGATCGCGGTCGACGATCCGGGCATCTCGGCGATGCTGGGCCGCGAGGCACGTGGCGGTCAGCCGTACTTCGGCTCGAAGCTGCACGCGCTGAACCGCCGGTACGTGCAGTTCATGACCCGCACGCTCTCCGACGGGGTCGACCGGGGCGAGCTGCGCGCCGACCTGGACCTCGCGATGGCGCGTGACTTCGTGTTCGGCGGGCTCGAGCACCGGGTCCGCGACCTGCTCGGCCGGGGGCGGCGGATCGAGCCGGCGCGGATGGCGCGCGAGATGACGGCCCTGCTGCTCGAGGGGTTCGGGCAGCGGGCGGCGCCGGTCGCCGAGGCGCCGCTCGAGCGCATCGAGGCCCGGCTCGCCAGGCTCGAAGGCGAGCTGCGCTCGAGGGCGCGCTGATGGGCTCGCGGATGGGCGCACTGCGGGGCAAGGAACGCGGCCTGTCCAAGGCCGCAGGCAGGACCGGAAGCAGGGCAGGGAGACGACCATGACGAGACAGACCGTGCGGATCGGCAGCGCATCCGGATTCTGGGGCGACACCGCGGCCGCCGCGCCGCAGCTCGTGCGCGGCGGCGACATCGACTTCCTGGTCTTCGACTACCTGGCCGAGGTCACCATGTCGATCATGGCGGCGCAGAAGGCCAAGGATCCCGCCGCGGGCTACGCGACCGACTTCGTCCAGATCACGATGAAGTCGCTGCTGCCCGAGCTCAAGGCTCGCGGCATCCGGGTCGTGGCCAACGCCGGCGGGGTGAATCCGCTCGCCTGCCGCGATGCGCTCGCGGCCGTGGCCGCCTCGCTCGGCGTGCCGCTCAGCATCGGCGTGGTCCTCGGCGACGACCTCGGTGGCCAGGCCGATGCGCTGCGGGCGGCCGGAACCACGGAGATGTTCAGCGGTGCGCCGTTCCCGGCGCGGCTGGCCAGCGTCAACGCCTACCTCGGCGCGCTGCCGATCGCACGCGCGCTCGACGCCGGCGCGGACGTCGTCATCACCGGACGCTGCGTCGACTCGGCAGTCACCCTGGGGGTGATGGTGCATGCCTTCGGCTGGCAGGCCGACGAGCACGACCGCCTCGCCCAGGGCACCCTCGCCGGACACCTGGTCGAATGCGGGGCGCAGGCCACCGGCGGGCTCTTCACCGACTGGGACACCGTGCCGGGCTGGGACGACATCGGCTTCCCGATCGTCGAGGCCCGCGCCGACGGCAGCTTCGAGATCACCAAGCCGCCGGGCACGGGCGGGCTGGTCTCGCCGCAGACGCTCTGCGAGCAGCTCCTCTACGAGATCGGCGATCCGCGCGCCTACCACGTGCCGGACGTGGCCTGCGACTTCACCCGCGTGCGCTTCGAGCAGACCGGCCCCGACCGGGTCCGCGTGACGGGTGCGCGCGGCCGCCCGCCGAGCGCCACCTACAAGGTCAGCGCGACCCATCCGGACGGCTTCCGGAACGTCGCCCTGCTGGTCGTCGCCGGCGAGCAGGCCGCACGCAAGGCCCGTCGGACCGGCGAGGCGCTGCTGGCGCGGATGCAGCGCATGCTCGCCGAGCAGGCACTCCCGGCATTCACCGAAACACGCATCGAGGTGATCGGCGGCGAGGACATGTTCGGCGCGCTCGCACGGCCCGAGGCACGCGAGGTGGTGCTCAAGCTCGCCGCCCGGGCGCCGTCCAAGGCCTCGCTCGAGCTGTTCGCCCGCGAGTTCGCGCCTGCCGGCACCTCGATGTCACCGGGCACGACGGGCTTCGGCGGCGGCCGACCGACACCCTCGCCGGTGATCCGCCTGTTCTCCTTCCTGGTCGACAAGGCGTCGGTGCCGGTCGAGATCGACGTCGACGGCGTGCGCCACGCGGTGTCGATCCCGGTCGCCGGTGGCTTCGATGCCCGAGAGCTGCCGCCGGCGCGCTGCTTCGCCGAAGGCCCGCTGCCCGCCGGCACACGCACCGTGCCCCTGATCGCCCTCGCGCACGGGCGCTCGGGCGACAAGGGCGACAAGGCGAACATCGGCATCGTGGCGCGGCACCCGGAGTGGCTCGCGCCGCTGTCGGCCTGGCTCACGCCCGAGCGGGTGGCGGCGCATTTCGCCCACAACGGGCCGTCGCGGGTCGAGCGCTTCGACCTGCCCGGCTTCGATGCGATGAACTTCCTGCTGCACGACGTGCTCGGCGGCGGCGGCATGGCATCGCTGCGCACCGACAACCTCGCCAAGTGCTACGCGCAGGTGCTGCTGCAGATGCAGGTGCCGGCCCCCGCCGGCTTCGAAGACTGACCCACCCGGAGACCCTCGCATGCCCATCGACGTCGCCACGCTCAAGCGCTGGCCCTTCGAGCCCCTGAAGCAGGCCTACACCCACCGCGACACCATCCTGTACGCGCTCGGCCTGGGCCTCGGACAGGACCCGCTCGACCCGGTGCAGTTGCGCTACACCTACGAGGACGGCCTGCAGGCGCTGCCGACGATGGCGGTCGTCCTCGGCTCGCCCGGGTTCTTCGCCAAGGACCCGCGCACCGGCATCGACTGGGTGCGGCTGCTGCACGGCGAGCAGGAGCTCGAGCTGCATGCGCCGCTGCCCGCCGAGGCCACCGTCATCGGCCTCACGAAGGTGACCCGTCTGGTCGACAAGGGCGCCGGCAAGGGCGCGCTGATGTACTCCGAGCGCGAGATCACCGATGCCGAGACCGGGGCCCGCCTGGCCACCAGCCGCAGCGTGTCCTTCATGCGCGGCGACGGCGGGTTCGCCGCGGCCGGCCAGCCCTCCGACGAGGCGCCGCCGGCCCGACCCGCCACGCCCGACTCGCCACCCGACACGGTGTTCGAGTGGAAGACCCGCCCGGAGGCCGCGCTCGTCTATCGGCTCTCGGGGGACTACAACCCGCTGCACGCGGATCCGAAGGTCGCGACCGCCGCCGGCTTCAAGGCGCCGATCCTGCACGGCCTGTGCTCGTTCGGCGTCACCGGCTGGGCACTGGTCAGCGCCGTCTGCGGCGGCGACGCGTCGCGCCTGAAGTCGATCGGAACGCGCTTCGCCGCGCCGGTCTATCCGGGCGAGACGCTGCGCGTCGAGATCTGGCGTCGTGGCGACGCCGTGCAGTTCCGGACCCGCGTGGTCGAGCGCGACATCGTCGTGCTCAGCCACGGCACGGCCACGCTCGGCTGACCCGCCACGGGGCGCGCAGGCGCCCCGGGCCGGACGGCTGCGATAGCATCCGGGCAACGCCCCGGACACAGAGGGAGGACGAGGAGACCATGACGATGCTGAAGGACAAGGTGGTGATCGTGACCGGCTCGGGCCGGGGCATCGGTCGCGACATCGCGATGATGATGGCGGCGCAGGGCGCGAAGGTCGTGGTCAACGACCCGGGCGTCTCCGCCACCGGCGAAGGCAAGGACGACGGACCGGCCGCCCAGGTGGTGGACGAGATCCGCAAGGCCGGCGGCACCGCGGTCGCCAACACCGACTCGGTCGCCGAGTGGGAGTCCGCAAACCGGATCGTCAAGACCGCGGTCGACGCGTTCGGCACGGTCCATGCCGTGGTCAACAACGCCGGCATCCTGCGTGACCGGATCTTCCACAACATGTCGGTCGACGAGTGGAAGGCGGTCATCGACGTACACCTGAACGGCTCGTTCTACATGGCGAAGGCCGTGGCGACGATCTTCAAGAGCGAGGAGCGGGGCGCCTTCGTCCACATGACCTCGACCTCGGGCCTGATCGGCAACTTCGGCCAGGCGAACTACGCGGCGGCCAAGCTCGGCATCGTCGGCCTGTCGAAGTCGATCGCGCTCGACATGGCCCGCTTCAAGGTCCGCTCGAACTGCATCTCGCCGTTCGCCTGGAGCCGGCTGATCGGCACCATCCCGTCGGACACGCCCGAGCAGCAGGCGCGCCTGGCGCGGATGCAGGCGATGGAGACCGCCAAGATCGCGCCGCTCGCGGTCTACCTCTGCAGCGACGAGGCGCAGAAGGTGAGCGGCCAGATCTTCGCCGTCCGTGCCAACGAGATCTTCCTGATGGGCCAGAGCCGGCCGATCCGCTCGGTCCATCGCGGCGAGGGCTGGACGCCCGAGACGGTCGCCAACCACGCGATGCCCGCGATGGAGAAGAGCTTCTACCCGCTGGAGCGCTCCGGCGACGTCTTCAACTGGGACCCGATCTGACATGGCGACCGACTTCGGCATCCTCTCGTTCGGCGCGTACCTGCCGCGCGCCCGCATGCAGCGCAAGTCCATCGCGGCCGCGAACGGCTGGTTCGCGCCGGGCCTCAAGGGGCAGGGCAAGGGCGAGCGGACCATCGGCAACTGGGACGAGGACACCATCACGATGGCGGTCGAGGCCGCCCGCGACTGCCTCGGCGACACCGACCGCGCCGCGCTGAACCAGGTCGTGCTGGCTTCGACCACCCATCCGTTCGACGACCGGCAGAACGCCACCGTCGTGGCGACGGCGCTGCAGCTGCCGAGCGCGCTGCGTACGAGCGACGCGGCAGGCAGCCTGCGGGCGGGTACCGGCGCACTGATCGCGGCGCTGCAGGGCCGCGAGCGCAGCCTCGTCATCGCCTCCGACATGCGCCGCGCCAAGGCCGGCAGCAACCAGGAGATGCAGTACGGCGACGGCGCGGCCGCGATGCTGGTCGGGGAGGGCGCGCCGGTCGCCCGCCTGCTCGGTGCGCACACCGAGTCGGTCGACTTCGTCCACCAGTACCGGATGGGCGACAAGGACACCGACTACGGCTGGGAGGAGCGCTGGATCCGCGACGAGGGCTACCTCAAGATCGTGCCGAAGGCGGTCGGCGTGCTGCTCAAGCGCTGCGGCGTCGAGGCGGCGGCGGTCGCGCACTTCGTGATGCCGGGGACGCTCGCACGGGTGCAGGCGGCGGTCGCCAAGAAGTGCGGCCTGCCCGAGGGCTCGGTCCGCGACCCGCTCGGCGCGGTGGTCGGCGATACCGGCGCGGCGCACGCGCTGCTGATGCTCGCCGCCGCGCTCGAGGACGCCAAGCCGGGCGAGAAGATCCTGGTCGCCGGCTTCGGCGAGGGTTGCGACGCGCTGCTGCTCGAGGTCGGCACCGGCACCGGGGCCGCCCGGCGCGGCGTCCGGGGCTCGCTCGCCGAGCGGCGCGAGGAGTCGAACTACATGCGGTGGCTGTCGTTCACCGGCACGCTCGATCTGGAGCGCGGCATGCGTGCCGAGGTCGACAAGGTCACCGCGATGACCGTGCTCTACCGCAACCGCGACATGATCGAGGGCCTGGTCGGCGGCAAGTGCCGCGCCTGCGGCACGGTGCAGTTCCCGCGGCAGCGCTACTGCGTGAACCCGGAGTGCAACGCGCTCGACAACCAGGACGACTACGTGTTCTCGGAGCGGACCGGCAAGGTGCTGTCGTACACCGCCGACGGCCTGACCTACAGCCCCGACCCGCCCACCTACTTCGGAATGGTGCAGGTCGACGGCGGCGGGCGCATGCTGATGGACTTCACCGAGGTCGATCCGGCCTCGATGGATGTCGGGCTGCCGGTGAAGATGGTGTTCCGGATCAAGGACGCGGACCCCAACCGGGGCTTCGTGCGGTACTTCTGGAAGGCGGCGCCGGCGGCGCGGTCCTGACGACGAGGAGATCGAGATGGCGAGCGGAATCAAGGACAAGGTGGTCATCCTCGGGATGGGCTGCTCCAAGTTCGGCGAACGCTGGGATGCGAACGCCCAGGACCTGATGGTCGAGTCGTTCGAGGAGGCGATGAAGGACGCGGGCATCGATCGCAAGCAGATCGATGCGGCCTGGCTCGGCACGGCGATCGAGGAGCAGCACGTCGGCAAGTCGGCGGTGCCGCTGGCGATGACGCTGCGCCTGCCGTACATCCCGGTCACGCGCGTGGAGAACTACTGCGCCACCGGCACCGAGGCGTTGCGCGGTGCGGTCTACGCCGTGGCCTCGGGCGCGGCCGACATCGCGATGGCGCTGGGCGTCGAGAAGCTCAAGGACACCGGCTATGGCGGCCTGCCCCAGCGCAGCCGGGGCGCGCTCAACGACCTGTTCTGGCCGAACCTGTCGGCACCGGGCTCGTTCGCGCAGCTGGCCGCGGCCTACCGGGCCAAGCACGGCGCGAACAAGGACGACCTCAAGCGTGCGATGGCCCACATCTCGGTCAAGTCGCACGCCAACGCCGCGAAGAACGCCAAGGCGCACCTGCGCAACGCGATCACCGAGGAAGACGTGCTGCGGGCACCGATGATCGCCGAGCCGCTGGGCCTGTTCGACTGCTGCGGCGTGTCGGACGGTTCGGCCTGCGCGATCGTCACCACGCCCGACATCGCGCGAGGCCTCGGCAAGAAGGACCTGGTCGCGGTCAAGGCGCTGCAGCTCGCCGTCTCCAACGGCGAGGAGGTCCAGCACGACAAGTGGGACGGGTCGTACTTCGCGACCACTCGCATCGCCGCGGCCCGTGCCTACCGGGAGGCGGGCATCACGCGGCCCCGCGAGCAGGTCTCGCTGGTCGACGTGCACGACTGCTTCTCGGTGACCGAGCTCGTGACCATGGAAGACCTCCAGCTGTCGGCCGAAGGCACCGCGATCCGTGACGTCCTCGACGGCTTCTTCGATGCCGACGGTCAGGTGCCCTGCCAGATCGACGGCGGCCTGAAGTGCTTCGGTCACCCGATCGGTGCGTCCGGCCTTCGGATGGTCTACGAGATGTATCTTCAGCTCTCGGGCCGGGCAGGGGAGCGCCAGCGTGCCGCGCCCGTCTGGGGCATGACGCACAACCTGGGCGGGTTTCCGAGCCAGAACGTCTCGTCCGTGACGATCGTCGGACAGTACGGGGCCTGATCCCGGACGATGCACGGGGCTGGCCCCGTGCCCGTCCCGCGGGTGCGGTCCGCGCCGCACCCGCAGGCTGTCCGCGGCATCCTGTGCGGGGTGCTGCATCGGGTCGATCGACGCCGTCTGCAGGGGCCGCCGCGCCTCGGCATCGGCCGCCGCCGGGCGGCCGACCGGTGGCAATTGCCTTGACGGTCACCGGCTTGGCATAGTCGCGACGTCATGCCCGCCAACGACACACCCACCGCCGTCGCGCCCGTCAGCCTCGGCCTGACGGGCCTCGATGATTCGATCGCAGCGCTCGCCTGCGGGCAGGTCTACGGCATCGTCGCGGACCCCCAGTCGCTGCGTCTGCCGCTGCTTGCCCAGCTCCTGCATTGCACCCTCACCGCCGGCGGGCGCAGCACGCTGATCCTGCCGGGCGATCCGGCCGCATTCCTCTCCAAGGCGCGGCTCGCCGGGTTCGATCTGTCGTGGTTCGAGCAGAACGGCGACCTCGAGATCGTCCGTCAGCGTGCCGATCCGCTGCTGCCCCTGTTTCGCGGCGGCGCCAGCCCCGTGCTCGAGATGATCGACAGATCGGTGCGTGACGACCGCCGCCTGCTCGTGCTCGAGCAGGCAGAACCGCTGCTGCTCCTGTCGGATCCCGAGGCCTCGGTCGAAGCGGCCGACGGGCTGCGAGCCTGGGCGGCACGACGCAGCCTCGTCGTGCTGGCCGCGTTCACGCCGGCGACCCGTCCGCAGCGCGAGTTCCTGTCGCTGCGTGCTGCGGCCGAGGAGTTCGCCGGATTCGCCGTCCTGCGCGAGCACGAGGGCGGTGCGGTGCTCGACCTGCGCCACTGGTTCGGCGAGGCCGGATCGACGCCGCGCGGCAGCCTTCGGCTGCGGCTGCAGGGTACCGGCGGACTGAGCGTCGAGCCCGTCTCGCCCGCGCCCGCTCGCGGTGGCGAGACCGGCATCGCCCAGGTCGTGGCCATCGAACGTGCGCTCGACGATGCGCTCGGTGCCGTGCGCGATTCGAACTGGGTCGTGATCAAGCATCACGCCGAGGCGATCGAGACGGCGCGGCGCCTGGCTGCCGGCGCGATCGTCCTGCCGTTCGATCGGGCCACCCCGTTCCGTGCGCTGTGCCAGGCGGTCTCCTCGATCCGTCGCGTTGCCGCGCCCTGGGTCGCCATCGTCGTGCGCGAACGCGGACTGCGGCTGCGCCTCGGTCAGCAGATCGCGCTCACCCGTCTCGGCGCCTCGACCGTCGTGTCGGGCGATCAGGACGACACCGGCCTCGCACAGGCGATCCGGGCCCTGTCCGGCACCGCGTTCATGCGGTCGCTGCCAGACGATCTCGAGGCGACGATCGCCGCCGCGGGCACCGCTCTCGCGCCGCAGCTGATGGTGACCCGCGCCTTCCGGGATCTGGTCGCAGAAGTGCTACTGGCCTCCGACGGCATCGATCTGCCGCATACCTTGCTGCATGTCGCCTGCGATCCGGCGAAGGCCCAGCAGCTCGGCACGCTCGCGCTCCAGCGCAAGGTCCGCGACGCCGCGATGAGCGTGGACCCGAGCGGGCTCTGGCTGTTCCTGTTCGCCTGCCCAGCTCCCCGTGCACGGGGTGTCGCAGAGCGCATCTTCGGACGCAATCACGGCGAAATCGCAGCCGGCATCACCACCGAGAGCACGGTCGGCGGGATCGCCCGCAGGCTCGAGCGGCTCGCCGCCGCGGTCGGCGTACGCGACACCGGTGTGTCCAGAGCGCCAACGGCACCCTCGCCAGCGCCGATCGCCAGCCCTCAGGCCTGACCGAGGCACGCGGGCGCCGCGGTGCCCGCCCGAGGGTATGCTCCCAGCGCGTCGGCCTCCGACGACGCACCCTCAGGGAGCCCGCCGTTGGACGAACCGATCGAGATCGAGACCGGACCGCAGCCGTCCGCCAGCGTCATCGTCCTTCATGGGCTGGGTGCCGACGGAACGGATTTTGTCCCCGTCTGCCAGGCACTCGACCTGAGCAGGGTGGGGGGGGCTGTCCGCTACGTGCTCCCCCACGCCCCCTTGCGGTCGGTGACGGTGAACGGCGGGCACGTGATGCGGGCCTGGTACGACATCGCCCCGCCCCGTGCGGACGGGACGCGGCCCGAGGACGCAGCCGGTCTGAACGCCTCCCGGGCGATGGTGGACGCGCTGATCGCCAGCGAGCAGGCGCGGGGCATCCCCTCACGACGCATCGTCATCGCCGGGTTCTCGCAAGGCTGCGCGATGGCGCTGATGGTCGGTGTACGGCACCCGCAGCGCCTCGCCGGCATCGCGGGGATGTCAGGCTATCTCCCGCTGGCCAGCACCACCGCGGCCGCGGCCGCGCCGGCGAATCGCGACACTCCGATCTTCCTGGCCCACGGGCTCAATGACTCGGTCGTA
>CAIUGQ010000035.1 GCA_903898725.1 uncultured Burkholderiales bacterium
CGCGGCGGCGGCCGGCACGGGCTGGTGGCTGTACCGCCGGCGGGCGCGCCGGGCCGACACCGGTTAGGCTGTCGCGCTGAATCGTCCTCACGAGTCTCGATCATGGTCCAGCCCTCGCCGCTCCCTGCGCCGTCCCCGACCGCCCAGCCGGGCATCGCCCGCTATCCGCACGTCTTCGCGCCGCTGGAACTCGGCCACACCCGGCTGAAGAACCGGATCCTCATGGGCTCGATGCACACCGGCCTCGAGGAGGCCGAGGGCGGCTTCGAGCGGATGGCCGCGTTCTTCGCCGAGCGTGCGCGCGGCGGGGTCGGCATGATCATCACCGGCGGCTTCGCGCCCAACGAGGAGGGCGGCCTGGGGGCCAAGCTCTCGACGCTCGAGGAGGCTGCGCAGCACCGGACCATCACTGCCGCCGTCCACGCCGCCGACCCGGACGTGAAGATCTGCCTGCAGATCCTGCACTCCGGCCCGCTCGCGCGTACGCCGGCCTGCGTCGCGCCCTCGGCGGTGAAGTCGCGCATCGGCCGCTTCGCACCCGCCGAACTGGACGAGGCGGGCATCGAGAAGCAGATCGCCGATTTCGCGACCTGTGCGCGGCTGGCCCGCGAGGCGGGCTACGACGGCGTCGAGGTCATCGGCTCGGCCGGCTACCTCATCAGCACCTTCCTCGTGCGCAAGACGAACCTGCGGACGGACCGCTGGGGCGGCACCTGGGAGAACCGCATGCGCTTCGCGGTCGAGGTCGTGCGGCGCGTGCGCGAGGCGGTCGGCCCGGACTTCATCGTGGTGTTCCGCATCGCGGCGATGGACATGCTCGACGGCGGGCTCGCCTGGGACGAGGTGGTGTCGCTCGGGCGCGCGGTCGAGGCGGCGGGCGCCAGCATCGT
Organism: uncultured Burkholderiales bacterium; assembly: GCA_903898725.1. GTDB lineage: Bacteria > Pseudomonadota > Gammaproteobacteria > Burkholderiales > Burkholderiaceae_E > UBA4615. The sequence continues at coordinate 891 of CAIUGQ010000035.1, forward strand.
CAGCACCCATTTCTGCTGGCACGAGTCGCCGGTGCCGACGATCGCGACGATGGTGCCGCGGGCCGCGTTCGCGCAGGTCACCGGGCGGCTGCGCCGCGAGCTGTCGGTGCCGCTGATCACCAGCAACCGCATCAACATGCCCGAGGTCGCCGAGGCGGTGCTGGCGCGCGGCGACGCGGACCTGGTGTCGATGGCCCGACCGATGCTCGCCGACGCCGATCTGGTGCTGAAGGCCGCGCAGGGGCGCGAGGACGAGATCAACACCTGCATCGCCTGCAACCAGGCGTGCCTCGACCATGCCTTCGACGGCCGCCGCCAGGTCACCTGCCTGGTGAACCCGCGCGCGTGCAACGAGACCCGCCTGAACTACACGCCGGTGCGTGCGCGCCGCAGGCTCGCGGTGGTCGGTGCGGGTCCGGCGGGCCTCGCCTATGCGACGGTGGCCGCGCAGCGCGGGCATGCGGTGACGCTGTTCGAGGCGGGCGCCGAGATCGGCGGCCAGTTCAACCTCGCCAAGCGTATCCCCGGCAAGGAGGAGTTCGTCGAGACGCTGCGCTACTACCGGCGGATGCTCGAGGTGCACGGCGTCGACGTCCGGCTGAACACGCGTGCCGACGCGCCCGCGCTTGCCGCGATGGGCTTCGACGAGGTGATCGTCGCCACCGGCATCGAGCCGCGGGTGCCGGAGCTGCCCGGCATCGATCATCCGATGGTCGCGTCCTACGTCGACGTGATCCTCGGGCGTCGTGAGGTCGGGCGCCGGGTCGCGATCGTCGGGGCAGGCGGCATCGGCTTCGACGTGGCCGAGCTGGTCAGCCACTCGGGGCCGTCTGCCGCACTCGACGTCGACACCTTCGCGCGCGAGTGGGGCATCGACTTCCGCAACCATCCGCGCGGGGGCGTGACCGGTGTCGCCCCGCAGGTCGAGGCCGCCGACCGCCAGGTGTGGCTGCTGCAGCGGCGGACCACGCCGGTCGGCGCCTCGCTCGGCAAGACCACCGGCTGGACCCACCGCATGACGCTCGCGCGCCGCGGCGTGAAGCTGGTCAACGGCGTGGAGTACCTGCGCATCGACGACGCCGGACTGCATGCGAGGGTCAACGGCGAGCCGGCGCTGTTCGAGGCCGACACCGTGATCGTGTGCGCCGGCCAGACGCCCCTGCGCGCGCTGCACGACGCGCTGCTGGCGCTCGGCGTGCGCTCGAGCCTCGCCGGCGGCGCCTTCGAGGCCGCCGAGCTCGATGCCAAGCGGGCGATCGACCAGGCGAGCCGGATGGCGGCCGAGGCATGAGCGCGCACGAGTTCGACACCGACATCCGGGTCGTGCCGACCGGGGAGGGCGGCTGGCACGGACGCGTGTCGCCCGGCTGGAACATCGGCGCCAATCCGAACGGCGGCTACCTGCTGGCGATCGCCGGGGCGGCGCTGCGCGGCGCGATGCCCTCGCATCCGGATCCGCTGTCCGTCACCGCCCACTACCTGAAGCCGGGCGTGCCCGAGGCGGACTGTCGGGTCGCGATGCAGGTGCTGCGCGGCGGCCGCTCGCTCAGCACGGTGCGCGCCACGCTCGTGCAGGAGGGCGCGGCCCGGCTGGAGCTGCTCGCGGCGATGGGCGACCTCGGCACCGCGGCCGCGGTCACGCCGACGCTCGTGCCGCCGCCGCCCGAGATGCCGCCGCCCGAGGCCTGCGTGCCGCGCTCGCCGGGCGAGCAGGGCGTGGCGCTGCCGATCGTCGACCGGCTCGACATCCGCCTGCATCCCGACGAGGCGCGCGGCGCCGCGGCGGGCCGCGCGCGCGTCGGCGGGTGGATCCGGTTCCGCGACGGCCGGGAGCCCGATGCGCTCGCCGCGCTGCTGTTCGTCGACGCCTTCCCGCCGGCGGTGTTCGGGCTGCTGGGCGCCGTCGGCTGGGTGCCGACGGTGGAGCTGACCGTCCAGCTGCGGGCGCGGCCCGCGCCGGGCTGGATGCTCGCGCGTTTCGAGACCACCGACCTGCTCGACGGCCGGCTGATCGAGGACGGCCTGCTCTGGGATTCGACCGGCCGCCTGATCGCGCAGTCCCGTCAGCTGGCGCTCGTGCGTCTGCCCGGGGCCGCGCCCGGTTGACCGCGCGCCGGGCCGTCCTCGCCCTGCTTGCGGCCGTCGCGCTCGCGCTCGAGCCGGCTCGCGCGCAGCCCGCCAACGCCCCGCTGCCGGGATTCGCGGCGCTCGAGGCGGCGGGGGCCCGGATCGGCACGATCCGCATCCGTGCCCTGGAGATCTTCGACACCTCGGATCCCGCCGAGTCCAACGCGATCTTCCGCGCGGCCAACGCGCTGCACATCAGCACGCGTCCCTGGCTGATCGAGGGCGCGCTGCTGTTCCGCACCGGCGATCCGGTCTCGGTCAAGCGCATCGAGGAGACCGAGCGCGTGCTGCGCGCCACGCGCTCGCTGTTCGAGGTCTCGATCCGGCCGGTCGCGGTGACCGACGGCGTCGTCGATGTCGAGGTCACGACACGCGACACCTGGACCCTCGATCCCGGCTTCAGCGCGACCCGCTCGGGGGGCGCGAGCAGCACCTCGTACGCATTGCGCGAGTACAACCTGTTCGGCACCGGCGTAGGCGTGTCGTTCGGCCGGTACAGCAACGTCGACCGCTCCGGCAACGAATTCTCCATCGGCGGCGAGCGCCTGCTCGGCAGCACCCTGAGCGCCGGCTACACGCAGGCCTCCAACAGCGATGGCCGCCGCGTGGCGGCGCGGCTGCTGAGGCCGTTCCACGAGCTCGACGCACGCTGGGCCGCGGGGGTCACCGTGTCGCTCGACGATCGCGTGGATCCGGTGTATCAGGCCGGCGAGGTGGTCGCGCGTTACCGCCGCCAGGAAGACCGCGTCGAGGCCTTCGGCGGGCGCTCCGAAGGACTGGTCAACGGCTGGGTCCGGCGCTGGTCGGCGGGCGTGTCGATGCTGCGCGACGGCTGGGCGGTCGAGCCCGGATACGTGCCGCCTGCCGTGCTCCCCGAGGACGAGACGCTGATCTCGCCGTTCCTGCGGCTCGAGGTGATCGAGGACCGCTTCGTCACCACGCGCAACCTGAACCAGATGGGCCGCCCCGAGTTCCTCGCGATGGGCCTGCAGTCCTCGCTGCGGATCGGATGGGCCTCGCAGGCCTTCGGTTCGACGCGCGATGCGCTGCTGTATGCGGCGAGCGTCTCGCGGGGCTTCGAGCCCGCGCCGCGACAGACGCTGCTCGCATCGGCCAAGCTCGAGGGCCGGTTCGCGGACGGGGCGATCGAGCGCCAGCGACTCGGCGGGCAGCTCCAGTACTTCGTGCCGCACGATCGCCGGTGGCTGTTCTACGTCGGGCTCTCCGCCGACCTGTTCACCAGTCCGGGCCCGCTCGACGTGCTCATGCTCGGCGGCGACAACGGCATGCGCGGCTACCCGCTGCGCTATCAGAGCGGCACGCAGCGCGCGCTGCTCACGGTGGAGGAGCGCTACTTCACCGACCTGTACCTGTTCCGCTTGTTCCGCGTCGGCGCGGCCGGCTTCGTCGACGTGGGCCGGGCCTGGGGCGGCGCCAACGCCGGTCCCGAATCCGAGCGCTGGCTGGCCGATGCGGGCCTGGGCCTGCGGATCTTCAGCGTGCGCGCCGCCTTCAGCAACGTGCTGCACGTCGACCTCGCGTTCCCGCTCGACGCCGACACCGGGGTCAAGCGGGTGCAGTTCCTGGTCAGGACGCGCACGAGCTTCTAGCCCGGCGGTACAGGGGCCGCCGGTCGGCCCGAGCCGGCCGCAGCGCTCGCCGGCGCTGCGGCCGGCGACGGGCGCGGGTCGAGACTGCGTCCACTTCTGGCACGCGACCTGGATCCGACCATGCAGACCCCGATCTCCCCCCGCACCGCTACCGCGCCGCTGCTCCTGGCGCTGCTGCTCTCGGCCTGCGGAGGCGGCGGCGGGCCCGCAGCCGTCGTCGACGCCGCGCCGACGCCGGTCGCGCCGGCCCCGGCTCAGGCGCCTGCCACCGACAGCAGCCTGACGCTCACCGGGACGGCCGCGATCGGCGCGCCGCTTGCCGATGCGACCGTCACGCTGCGCGATGCCAGCGGCCGCGTGTTCACCACGACATCCGATGCCGCCGGCCGCTTCAGCTTCACCGGTCTCGCCGCGGATGCCCGGGTGCTGCAGCTGTCGGCGAGCGCACAGCTCGGGCAGCGTCAGGTCGTCCACTACGCGCTGCTGCCGGGACTGTCCGCCAGCGGCACCGCCAACATCACGCCGCTCACCACCGCGGTGACGGCGCTCGCCGGGCCGACCTCGCTGCCGGCCGA
>CAIUGQ010000036.1 GCA_903898725.1 uncultured Burkholderiales bacterium
AGGCAAAAACTGTCTGAGCCTGCGGAGCAGGCGAGTTTTTTTGCCGGCCCGTCGGGCACCCGTGCGAGACGGGGACCCCGGGCGCAGCCCGGGGTGCGGCCCTGGGAGGAAGCAACGGCCTGAAGGGCAGCGGCGCCGCGCGCCACCCGTCGAACGACCCGAACGACCCCAACGACCCGAAAGACCCGACCGCGCTCAGTCCTCCGCGTGGCGCTTGTCGAACGCCCATACCGCCTCGAACCCCATCATCTTGCTGAAGTCCATGAAGTCCGCCATCGGCACCGGGCTGCCGATCGACGAGCGCGTCGCCAGCACCTGTCCGTAGGCCTTCTCGATCGCATAGCCCGCCGACAGGAAGCCCGCCGCCGGATAGATCGCGAGCGCGAAGCCCATCTGTTCCAGCACCGCCGGCGGCAGCACCGGCGTGCGGCCCCCCTCGACGACGTTGATCAGCATCGGCAGGTCGAAGCTCGAGGCGATCTTCGCCATCTCCGCCTCCGTCTCCGGCGACTCGACGAACAGCACGTCCGCCCCCGCGTTCGCATAGGCGTCCGCCCGCCGCAGCGCCTCGTCCAGGCCGAGCGTGGTCCGCGCATCGGTGCGCGCGACGATCAGCATGTCGCCGGAGCGCGCCTCCTTCGCGACGCGGATCTTGCGGACCATGTCGGCCATCGGGATGACCCGCCGGCCCGGCGTGTGGCCGCACTTCTTCGGGAACTCCTGGTCCTCGAGCTGGATGCCCGCCGCACCGGCCGCCTCGTAGCCCGCGACGGTGTGTGCGACGTTCAGCAGACCGCCGTAGCCGGTGTCGCCGTCGCAGATCACCGGCGTCTTCGCCATCGTGCACATCGCCCGCACGCGGTCGACCATGTCGGTGTAGGTGGCCAGGCCCGCGTCGGGCAGGCCGAGGTACGAGGCGACCGTGCCGTAGCCGGTCATGTACAGCGACTCGAACCCCATCCGGTCCGCGATCCGCAGCGACACCATGTCGTACACGCCGGGGGCGGCGATCAGCCGGCCCTTCTTCAGTACGCCCTTGAGTGACTTGTGGTTCATGCCTCGGTTCCTTGTGGTTGCGCGCGGTCCGCGTAGATGCGGAAGGCCATCGCGTGGTGCGCGGCGAGCCGCGCCTCGAACGATTCGATCTGGGGCGTGATGCCGACGCCGCGGAAGCCGCCGCGCACCGCGCGCGCCTCCACGTCCTTGTAGGCCAGCCGCCACGAGGTCGGCAGCGCCGGCGCACCGGGCAGCGACAGCCAGAGGCGCAGCAGGTGGCGCTTGCGCTCGGGCGCCTCGTGGTCGACGTAGTCGGTGCGCGAATGCAGCATCACGTGGTTGTTGATGAACTGGATGTCGCCCGGCTCGAAGTCGAGCCGGAAGCACACGTCCGGCCGCAGCAGGATCGCGTCGAACAGGTCCATCGCCTCGAGCTGCGCCGGCGTCAGCCGCGGCGCCTCGGGAAAGCTGAGCTGCGCCGACTTCACGTGGTTGCGGATGTGCCGGCACGCGAAGCGCCCGTCGCGCACGCCCATGATGGCCGCGGTGTACCAGGGCGGTTCCTCCGGCGCGTGCTCGCCCTGCCGACTGAAGGGCACCGGCTCGTAGAGTTGCGCGAGCAGGTCGGGCCGCTCGGCCAGCATCACGTTGTGCGCGGTGACCGACGAGGCGATCAGGCTCTCGCCGCCCGACAGCGAGGTGCGCAGGCACATCAGCCCGACCAGGTCGCTGCCGTCGGCATGGAAGTCGAGCGCCGACTTGGTGTTGTAGCCGCGGCCCTGGACGCTGCGGTAGGTGCCGCCCGCATCGCGCACGTCGGACATGTACTGGCTGGCCTTGCCCTGCGGGCGGGGCACACCGAGGTGCAGGCCGAGGCCCCAGAAGAACAGGCGCGAGTCCTCGGTGGACCAGCGCTCGACCGGCAGCCCGCGCAGCATCTGGAAGCCGCGGCCCTCCTGGGTCTCGGCGAGGGCCTGGCCGAGCCGCTCGAGCGCGGCCGGCCCGAACGGGAAGTCCGCCGGGCCGAGCTCCCAGAACCCGCGTCCGGTGGCGCGCGCGTGCGTCAGCCCGCGCTCGAAATCGGCGATCTCGGTGGCGGTGAGCCGCCAGGCCCAGCCGGCGTCGCGTCGCAGGTCGTCGGGGGTCCAGCCGCGGGGGCGCGCGACGGGCTCGATCAGCGGGGTGCCGTGCATCGCCGTCGCCTCACTCCGCCTTCAGACCCACGTCGGCGACGACCTTCTGCCAGAACTGGAAGTCCTTCTTCACCTGCAGGTCGGTGTCGGCGACCGACGCGCCGCCCGGCGTCGCCGCCTGGTCGGCGAGGATGCGGACCATCTCCGGCGAGTTGACCACCTCCGAGATCTCCTTCTGGAGCCGATCGAGGATCGCGCGCGGTGTCGCGGCCGGCGCGTAGAGCGTGTAGTCGGTGCTCGCGACGACTTCGGGCGCGCCTTCCTCGACCATCGTCGGCACGTTCGGCAGCGCGTCGGTGCGCTTCGGGCCGGTCACCGCGATCGGCCGCAGCTTGCCCGAGGTGATGAAGGGGCGCGCGGTCAGGATGCTGGTCACGCCGATCGTGGTCGAGCCGGCGGCGACGTCGGCCATCAGCGGCGCGCCGCCCTTGTAGGGCACGTGCACCGCATCGGAGGCGCCCTGCGAGCGCACGAACATCGCACCGACCAGTCGGGTCATGTTCTCCGAGCTGCCGTACGAGGCCTTGTCGGGGGCCTTCTTGATCAGCGCGCCGACGTCCTTGACGGTGGTCGCCGGCAGGTCCGCGTTCACCACGACCACCATCGGCGAGGTCGCCACCTTGGTGATCGGCGTCAGGTCCTTGAAGGTGTCGTAGGGCAGCTGCTTCATCAGCAGCGGATTGAGCAGGTGCGTGTTGACGACGAGCACGATCGTCGTGCCGTCGGGTGCCGACTTCGCGACGATGTCGGTGCCGATCACGCCGTTGGCGCCCGGCTTGTTGTCGACGACGACCGATTGGCCGATGCGCGTGCGCAGCCGCTCGGCGACGTGGCGCGCGAGGATGTCGGTGCCGCCGCCGGCCGAGTACGGCACGACGAGCCGGATCGGCTTGTCGAACATCGGCCTGGCCGGCTGCGCCTGGGCGAGCACGGCGGGGGCCGACAGGGCGGTCGAGCCGGCCGCGAGCGCGAGCGCGAGGCGGCGAAGGGTGCTTCGGCGCGGGATGGTCATGGTGTCTCCTCGATGGCGGTATCGCCGGGTGCACGGTGCGTGGCGTCTCGACCGGCCGCCCGTGTTCGTTGTAGGACCGACGCAGGATCACCGGCACGGCCCGGCTGCCGGGCCCGCGCTCGAGGAGGACGTCTGCGGCCAGCGTACGGAGCCGCTCGAACGCCGTCAATGTGCGATGCGTTCCGAGGACCGCGGCTCGCGCGGTCCCGCAGGCTGCGTAGAATCGGCATCGATCTCGTCCCGATCATCCGCCTTTTCGCCACGGGTCGCGCCCATGCCCCAGATCGATGTCGTCGTCGTCGGAGCCGGCATCGCCGGCGCGTCGATCGCCTATTTCCTCGCGCCGCATGCGCGCGTCGTCGTGCTCGAGCGGGAGGCGCATCCCGGCTACCACAGCACCGGACGCTCGGTCGCGCTCTTCTCGGAGACCTACGGCACGCCGCAGGTGAGGGCGCTGTCGCGGGCGAGCCGGGCCTTCCTCGAGCATCCGCCGGCGGGCTTCACCGAGGTGCCGATCCTGACCCCGCGCGGTGCGCTGATGGTCGGTGGCCCCGACGACGAGGCGCTGCTCGCGTCCGAGCTGGCGGCGATGCGTCGGCTCGTGCCCGAGGTGCGGCGCATCGAGGCCGCCGAAGTGCTGGCCACCGTGCCGGTGATGCGACCCGAGACCACCGGCGCCGCGATCCTCGAGCCGGGGGCCTGCGACATCGACGTGCATGCGCTGCACCAGGGGTTCCTGCGTGGCCTGAAGGCGCGTGGTGGCGAAATCGTCTGCGGCGCGGAGGTCACCGCGCTCGAGCGCAGCGCCGATGGCTGGACGGTGCGCTGCGGCGCACGCGAGTGGCGCTCGGCGGTGCTGGTCGACGCGGCCGGTGCCTGGGCCGACGTGATCGCGCGGATGGCCGGGCAGCGCCCCATCGGCCTGCAGCCGCGCCGCCGTGCGGCCTTCACGTTCGCGCCGCCCGCGGGCGTCGACACGCGGGCCTGGCCCGCCGTCATCGCGCTGGACGAGGGCTGGTACATCAAGCCCGACGCCGGGGTGCTGATCGGCTCGCCGGCGAACGCCGATCCGGTCGAGCCGCAGGACGTGCAGCCCGAGGAGCTCGACATCGCGATCGCGATCGACCGCATCCAGACCGCCACCACGCTCGAGATCCGGCGTCCGATCCGCAGCTGGGCGGGGCTGCGCTCCTTCGTCGCCGACGGCGACCTGGTCGGCGGCCCGGCGCCCGACGATCCGAGCTTCGTGTGGAGCGCCGCGCAGGGCGGCTACGGCATCCAGACCTGCGCGGCGATGGGCGAGGCCTGTGCCGCGCTCGCCCTGGGCCGGCCGATCCCGGACCACCTCGCGGCCCACGGCATCGACGCCGCGATGCTGTCGGCCGCGCGGCTGCAGTCCGCACCGGGGGCCGCGGCATGAAGGTCTTCAGCGCGACGCTGGCCACCGAGACCAACACCTTCGCGCCGCTGCCCACCGGGCTCGACGCGTTCCGCGACCGCGGGTACTTCCCCGCCGGCACCCACCCCGACGCGCCGCAGCTCTTCACCGGCCCGCTGTGGGCCGCGCGGCTGCGCGCCGAGGCCCTCGGGCTCGAGCTCGCCGAGGGGCTGTGCGCCGCGGCGATGCCGGCCGGCCCGACCACCCGGCTCGCGCACGAGACGCTGCGTGGCGAGCTGCTGGCCGACCTGCGCGCCGCGATGCCGGTCGACATCGTGCTGCTCGGGCTGCACGGCGCGATGGTCGCCGAGGGCTGCGACGACTGCGAGGGCGACCTGCTCGCGCGGGTGCGCGCGCTCGTCGGCCCGGAGGTGGTGATCGGTGCCGAGCTCGACCCCCACACTCACCTCACCGAGGCGATGGTCGCGAACGCCGACCTGCTGATCGCGTTTCGCGAGTACCCGCACACCGACGCCGTCGAGCGCGGCCTCGAACTGGTCGACGCGTGCGTGGCGATCGCGCGTGGCGAGATCCGCCCGGTGCCCGCGGTGTTCGACACCGGCACGCTGCGCACCCTGCACACCTCGCGCGAGCCGATGCGCGGCTTCGTCGACCGCGCGCGCGCGCTCGAGGGCCGCGACGGCATCGTGTCGATCTCCGCGATCCACGGCTTCCCCTGGGCCGACGTCGCCGAGCTCGGCACCCGGCTGCTCGTCTACGCCGATGCGGATGCCGCGCTCGCGCGTGCCACCGCCGATCGACTCGGCGCCGAGCTGCGCACGGTCTGCGATGCGATGCGCGTGCGCGGCCCCTCGATCGACGCGGCGCTCGACGACGCGCTCGCCGGGCCCGCGTGGCCCGTCGTGCTGGCCGACGGCGCCGACAATGCCGGCGGCGGCGCGCCCAGCGATGCGACCTTCGTGCTGCGCCGGCTGGTGGCGCGCCGCATCGAAGGCGCGGTGCTGGGCCCGCTCTGGGATCCGGTGGCGGTGTCGATCGCGATGCAGGCCGGGGAGGGCGCGCGGGTGGCGCTTCGCATCGGCGGCAAGGTGGCGCCGGTCTCCGGCGATCCGCTCGATGCACTGGTCGAGGTCCGGGCGCTCCGGCGCGATGCGACGATGCCCGGCCTGTCGGGCAGCGTCGAGCCGCTCGGCGACTGCGCGCTGGTCGCGATCGACGGCGTCGAGGTGCTGCTCAACGCCCGCCGCACGCAGGGCTTCTCGACCGAGATGTTCACGCAGATGGGCGTCGACCTGCGGGCGCGCCGCATCGTGGTGACCAAGTCCTCGCAGCACTTCTTCGCGTCGTTCTCGCGCATCGCGGCGCGGACGATCTACGTCGATGCGCCCGGCACCCTGACCTCCGATCTGACGACGCTGCCCTACCGCAAGGCCCGTCGTGCGGTGATCGAGGGCTTCTGAGGGTGGCCTCGGGCGGGCTGCGGGCGGGCTTCCGGGCGGCGGATCCCCGACTTGCGGCGCCCGGCCGATCCGGCTAGAGTGCCGCCACCATGTCGCGCCGCTGGTTCTACGCGTTTCGCTTTTTCGGCTTTCCGCCCGCTGGCGGACTGAGTCGGGAGCGCGCACAACCCTAGCAGCACAGCGCCCGAACAGAACCGCCAGCCCGAAAGGCCTGGCGGTTTTTTGTTTTCGGGGCCGCCTCGAACGAATCAGGGAACGAGAAGAAGGATCCGACCGATGAACGCCAAGCACGCCACCGACGATGTCCGAATCCGCGAGATGAAGGAGCTGTCGCCGCCCTCGCACCTGCTGCGCGAGTTCCCGCTGCGCGACCGCCCGGCACAGCTCGTCTACGAGACGCGCCAGGCGATCCACCGGATCCTGCACGGCATGGACGACCGGCTGCTGGTCGTCGTCGGGCCCTGCTCGATCCACGATCCGAAGGCCGCGATCGAGTACGCCAAGCGGCTGGCCGGCGAGCGTGCGCGCCTCAAGGACCGGCTCGAGATCGTGATGCGGGTCTACTTCGAGAAGCCGCGCACCACCGTCGGCTGGAAGGGGCTGATCAACGATCCCGGCCTGGACAACAGCTTCGACATCAACCGCGGCCTGCGGCTCGCGCGCGAGCTCCTCGTCGAGATCAACGAACTCGACCTGCCGGCGGGCACCGAGTTCCTCGACATGATCACGCCGCAGTACGTGGCCGACCTGATCTCCTGGGGCGCGATCGGCGCGCGCACGACCGAGTCGCAGGTGCATCGCGAGCTGGCCTCGGGGCTGTCCTGCCCGGTCGGATTCAAGAACGGCACCGACGGCAACGTGCGCATCGCGCTCGATGCGATCAAGGCGGCCTCGCAGCCGCACCACTTCCTCTCGGTCACCAAGGGCGGCCATTCGGCGATCGTCTCGACCAACGGCATCGAGGATTGCCACCTGATCCTGCGTGGCGGCAAGGCGCCGAACTACGACCGCGCCAGCATCGACGCGGCCTGCCGCGAGGCCGGCACGGCTGCGCTCGCCTGCCGGCTCATGGTCGACGCGAGCCATGGCAACAGCCAGAAGAAGCACGAGAACCAGCTGGCGGTCGCGCGCGACCTGGCCGAGCAGCTCGGCGACGGCGAGTCGCGCGTGTTCGGCGTGATGGTCGAGAGCCACCTCGTCGCGGGCCGCCAGGACCTGCTCGTCGGACGGCCGCTCGTCTACGGCCAGAGCATCACCGACGCGTGCCTCGGCTGGGAGGACACGATCGCGGCGCTCGACACCCTCGCCGACGGCGTCGCCGAGCGCCGCGTCGCACTCGCGAACTGAGCGTCGTCGACCGATCGTCCGGGCGACGCGCGCGAGCGACTTTCTCACCGTTCGCCGCGTGCCCGTCGGGCTGCGGCGGCCGCTCGTCGGACCGTCCGCGGCGAGGCCTGCCGAGCTTCGTTTCCAGCGGTTTCGTGCGTGGATCGCCATGCTATAACCCATGCGAATCCACACGGAGGACGCCATGGAGGCATCCACGATCAGGTCCCCCGCGGGCCCCGCCGTCACCCGGCCCGAGACCGCGATCCGCCAGACGCCCCACGAGCGGCTGAGCGCCATCGGCCTGCGGCCGATCGGCCGGGCGAGCGAGTTCGCCGACGACATCCACGGACTGATGGCCAAGACGCCGCTGTTCTCGGGTCTCGACATCGAGGAGACGCGCAAGCTCGGCGCGTTCATGTACGTGTACGAGGCGCCCGCCGGCGTCACGATCATCTCCGAGGGCGAGACCGGCGACTTCATGATGCTGCTGATGGGCGGCATGGTCGACGTGCTGCGCCGCAACCGCTACAACTTTCCGTCGCGCATCGCGGTGGCCCACTCGGGCCATGCGCTCGGCGAGATGTCGATGTTCGACGGCGAGCCCCGCTTCGCCTCCTGCGTGACGCTCGAGCCCTCGCGCATCGCCGTCCTCACCCGCGACGCGATGCTGCTGGTGCTGCACGACGAGCCGCGCCTGGGCAGCAAGATCCTGCTCAAGCTCGTGCAGCTGCTCTCGGACCGGCTGCGCCTGACCCGCGCCAAGCTCGTGTCCTACCTCGAGGCCTCGCGCGAGGCGTGAGGCCGAGCGCCCGCTAGACCGTCGCGCGGCGGACCCCGGTCCGCCAAAGTTGTCCGTCCGCACCATCTCGAGGCGCGGACGCCTCGCCAGGGGGCGATCCGGACACTTTGTTCACCCGGCATCGACTTTGCTTGGGGTCGTCTCCCCCGAGGAGACACGATGACCGACCCCGCGCCCGACCCCGCGCCCGATGCCGCCCCCGTCGACTGGCATCAGCAGGAAGTGCTGCTGATCCGCGAGGTGGGGCGTCTGCTCGGGCGCAGCGTCGAGCCCAACTTCGTCATCCGCCAGACCTTGCGGCTGCTGTCCGAATGGGTCGGGCTCAACCGCGGCCGCGTGCTGCTCTGGGACACCGCCGAGGAGTCGCTGCGGATCCGCCACTGGTACGGCCTGACCGCCGACGAGGCCGCCCGCGGCGTGTTCGCCCGCGGCGAGGGGGTCAGTGGCGGGGTGCTGCGCACCGGCATCGCCCGCGTGATCCAGGACATCGACGCCGAGCCCGACTTCCTGTGCCGCTCGGTGGAGCGCTCGCGGCTGCCGAAGGAGACGGTGTCGTTCATCGCGGTGCCGCTGCGCGAGGGCGACCGGGTCTGCGGCGTGCTCGCCGCCCACCGACTGCGCCACCGGCGCCGTGGCATCAATGACGACCTCGAGCTGCTGCAGACGGTCGGCACGCTGCTCGGGCAGGTGATCCGCGTCAACGAGGAGCTGCGGCGGCGCACCGAGCGCCTGGAGACCGAGAACCGCGACCTGCGCGAGCGGCTCGGCCAGCAGCTCCCGAACTTCGGCATCCTCGGCGACTCGCCGGCGCTGCGCGACAGCATCGCGCAGGCCCGCCGGCTGGCCACCGGCGACCTGACGGTGCTGCTGCTCGGCGAGTCGGGCACCGGCAAGGAGCTGTTCGCGCGCGCCATCCACCAGGCCAGTCCGCGTGCCGCGCGACCGTTCGTGAAGGTCAACTGCGCGGCGGTGCCCGAGTCGCTCTTCGAGTCCGAGTTCTTCGGTCACGAGCGCGGTGCGTTCACCGGCGCCGTGACCGCCCAGCCGGGTCGCTTCGAGCAGGCCGACGGCGGCACGCTGTTCCTCGACGAGGTCGGCGAGCTGCCGCTGGCGATGCAGGCGAAGCTGCTGCGCGTGCTGCAGGACCGGGTGGTGGTCCGGGTCGGCAGCCGCCACGAGCTGCCCCTGGATGTGCGGGTGGTGGCCGCGACCAACCGCAACCTGGCCGCCGCCGTGGCACGGGGCACGTTCCGGCTCGACCTGTACTACCGGCTCTCGGTGCTGCCGCTGCAGCTGCCCGCGCTGCGCGACCGCCCGCAGGACGTGCCGGTCCTGGTCCGCCACTATGCGCACGAGGCCTGCCTCGCCTGGTCGCGGGCCCCGGTGCAGTTCAGCGAGCCGGCGATGAAGCTGATGCAGGCGCATCCGTGGCCCGGCAACGTCCGCCAGCTCCAGAGCGTGGCGATGCGGCTCGTGCTGATGACCCACGGCGCTTTGATCGATGCGGCGAGTGTCGCCGCCCAGCTCCAGGCCGAGCCCGATGTCTCGGCCGATCCGGCGCCCGAGGCCGATTCGCGCATCGTGCCGTCGGCCGCCTCGCTGCCCTCGGCGGTGGCGGCGCCGGTGGGCGCGGAACTGGTGCGGCCCTATGCGCCGGTGGTGGCCGGCGATGCCGAACGGGTGCGCGATGCGCTCGCCCGCGCCGGCGGCAACCGGTCCCGGGCCGCGCAGATGCTCGGCATGACCCGGCGGCAGTTCACCTACCGGCTGGAGAAGCTCGCGCCCGGGGGCGACTGATCGCTCGACCCGATCG
>CAIUGQ010000037.1 GCA_903898725.1 uncultured Burkholderiales bacterium
CCGATGTGCTGACGCGGGTGTGGCTGCCCGCGGGCGTGACGCCCGCTGCGCTCGATGCCGACACCCTGCTGGTCCGGCTGCGCCGCGCGGTCGCGCGGGCGCCGGAGGACCCGCGGGCGGGCCTCGCGCTCGCGAACGGTCTGGAGCGGGCGGGCCGCCTCGAGGACGCCGCGCGCGCGGCCTGCTCGGCCGCCCACCTGGCCCGGCGCTGTGGTGATGCGCAGACCGAGCTCGAGGCCTGTCAGGTCTGGGCGCGACTCGAGCCGACACTGCCCGAGCCGGCGATCGCGCTGGCCGCGGCGCTGGCCGCCGCCGGCCAGGCCGCGCAGGCCGCCGAGGCCTACGAAGCCGTGATCGCCACGCACGGGGCGCGCGTCGATCTGCTGCTCGCGCTCGGTGCGGTGCACGACGAGATGGCCCGCAGCGACGACGCCTACCTCGCCTATGCGCGCGCCGTCGAGCTCGAGTTCGAGAACGTCGATGCGCTGATCCACGCCGGCGTCTGCGCGCGCAATGCCGGCCGCCACGCCGAGGGCGAGGCGCTGCTCGAGCGCGCGCTGCGCATCGCGCCCGATGCGGCACCCGCGATCGTCAACCTCGGGCTGCTGCGGACGGACCGCGGCGGACCCGACACCGCCGCGCACGGCGTCGAGTCGGCGCGGGCCCCGCGCCGCGGCAAGCCCCGGACCGACGCGGTGCCCGGGCAGCGACTCAAGACCCGAGCGCGGGACACGGGCCGGGGCCGCAAGCGCGCCAGGCCCGAGCACGAGATCGAGTCGCTCGGCTGCCTGCAGGCCGCCGGCCGGATCGGGTCGGGCTAGGCCCGCGCGATCGGCGTGAACCGGCGTGCGCTCGGCGACGCCGGGCGCCGCGCCTCGCCGCGCCGCGCCACCCCGCCATCACCGATCCGGAACGCCCGCGCGGCCCGGATCGGCGATGCTGTGGCCTGTCCCGCCATGGCGCCCGGAGCGCATCGATGCCCGATCTCTTCAGCCCCCTCACGATCAAGGGCGTCACGCTGCGCAACCGCATCGCGATGTCGCCGATGACCCAGCACCGCGCGGTCGACGGCCGCGTCGGCGATTTCCACGTGATGCTGACCGGCTCGCGTGCGGCCGGCGGCTTCGGGCTGGTGTTCCCCGAGCAGGTCGCGATCACCCCTGACGGCCGGACCAGCGTCCACTGCGCCGGACTGTGGGACGACGCGCAGATCGAGGGCTTTGCGCGGATGACGCGGCTGGTGAAGGAGATGGGCGGCGTGCCGGCGATCCAGCTCGGGCACACCGGCCGCAAGGGCAGCGAGTGCGCGCCCTGGCTGGGCCGCGTGCAGCTGCCGCCCGAGCATCCGGACGGCTGGCAGGTGCGCGGTCCGTCCGATGTGCCCTACGGCGGCGTGCGGCCCTATCCGGTGCACCCGCTGTCGACCGACGAGATCGCCGACATCCACCGGGCCTATGCCGATGCGGCACGGCGCGCGCTGGACGCGGGCTTCGAGTGGATGGAGCTGCACTTCGCGCACGGCTATCTCGGCGCGAGCTTCCTGTCGCCGCTGGCCAACCACCGCACCGACGGCTACGGCGGCCCGCTCGCGCACCGGGTGCGCTACCACCTCGAGGCGCTCGACGCGGTGCGTGCGGTCTGGCCCGAGCGCCTGCCGCTGACCATGCGGCTGGGCTCGGACGACCTGAATCCGGCCGGCCTGCAGTTCGAGGACGCGATCGCCGCGGTCGCGATGATGAAGGACCACGGCCTCGACCTCGCCGACCTGAGCATCGGCTTCAACACCGACGACATGTCGCCCAAGCCCTTCGCCGACCTCGCCTTCATGGTCGAGCGCGCCGCGCGGGTGCGGCGCGAGGTCGGCATCCCGGTGGCGACGAGCTGGAACCTCGGCCTGCCGGCGGTCGCCGACCGGGTGATCCGCGAGGAGGCGATCGACCTGGTGATGCTCGGGCGGCCGGCGCTGTCGAACCCGCACTGGCCGGTCTGGGCCGCGCGCGAGCTCGCGCATCCGGATCCGTTCTCGCTGGTGCCCGAGGACTGGGGCTGGTGGCTGCGCAACTTCCGCGCGCACCCCGACTGCATCGGCTGGCCGCCGGCGGTGTCGACCGCCCTCTGAGACGCACGGCGACACGGCCGCCGTCAGGCGGGCCCGCGTCGGAGCACCCGCCGCGAGGCGGGCACGCCGGCGGGCCGCCGACCGCTCAGGGCTTGGGCGGGCGCTTCATCTGGCACGAGGTCGGCTGCGCGCTCACGTACGCATCGACCGCGGCCTCCACGCGAAATCCGTAGCCGGTGTTCTCGGCGTCGTACTTCACGCGCTTGCCGTCCTGCTTGGCCCAGACGCCGAGGTACAGCGGCCCGAGCAGCTGGTGGTCGGTGCGGCGCATCTCGACCTCGCCCTGCGGGCTCTTGTACTTCATGCCCTCGAGCGCGTAGGCGACCTTGATCGGGTCGGTCGACTTCGCCTGGCGGAAGGCCGCGTTCAGCATGTTCATGCTGTCCCAGTGCGCCGCGAAGATGAAGTCCTCGCCGCTCTTCTTCTTGTAGTCGACGTAGATCTTCTCGAGCTCGGGCGTGGGCGCGTTGGTGACCCAGTTCCACACCACGCCGACCTTCTCGGCGCCGTAGTTGCCGAGCTGCGCCGGGCTGCCCGGGTTGTTCGCGTTCAGCGTGTAGATGTAGGTGTTCAGGCCACCGTCCTTGGCCGCCTTGAACAGCAGCGTGAGGTCGCTGCCCCAGTTGGAGGTGATGACCGTGTCGGCGCCCGCCGCCTTGATCTTCGAGATGTAGGGCGCGAAGTCGCGGGTCTGCGCGATCGGCACGAAGTCCTCGCCGACGATCTTGATGTCGGGCCGCTTGCGGGCGAGGTACTCGCGCGAGGCGCGCGCCACCTGCTGGCCGTGCGTGTAGTTCTGGTTCAGCAGGTAGACGTTCTTGATGTCCTTCTTGCCGATCATGTAGGTGGTCAGCGCCTCGATGTTCATCTCGCTCGAGGGGAAGAAGCGGAAGTGCCAGAAGCTGCACTTGTCGTTGGTCAGGCCCGGGTCCATCGCCGAGTAGTTCAGGTAGACGATCGACTTGGACGGCTCGCGCTCGGCCAGCCGCGTGATCGCCTCGGACAGCGCGAAGGCCACGCCCGAGCCGCCGCCCTGCGTGATGTAGCGGATGCCCTGGTCGGTGACCGTCTTGAGCACGGTCAGGCTCTCCTGCGGCGAGCCCTTGTTGTCGAAGGGCACGACCTCGAGCTTCGGGTCGTTGGCGCCCGCGCGGGCGTTGAGCTGCGCGACCACCTCCTTGAGCTGGCGCAGCGAGCCTTCGCCGGCGAGCGCGAACGGCCCGGACAGCACGTCGATGAAGGCGATCTTCACCGTCTCGGCGGCGCCGGCGGCGCTCGCGAAGGCGATGGCCGCGCTGGCGACAGCGAGGCGCAGAGGGTGCAGGGAACGCATGGAGTCTCCTCGGGGGCGACCGCTTCGAAGCGAGCGGATCCTTCGATGGTGACCGTCGCCATGCCCGCTGTCCAGCCAGGCCGCAGCGGTGGCCCGTGTCGGCCCGGGTCGGGCCGCTCGGTTAGACTCGGCTGCCCGGAGCGGGCGATCCGTCGGCCTGCGCGCGAGCGTCGGCCTCGGCGACGCCCCCGGACCCCCCCCTCGAACTCCCCCTTCCCGCGCCGGAGCGTCTCCGCCTTGATCACCCTGAAGAACCTCGTCCTGCGTCGCGGATCCAAGGTACTGCTCGATCGTGCCTCGGTCGTCGTCGCGCCCGGCGAGCGCGTCGGGCTGGTCGGCCGCAACGGCGTGGGCAAGTCCACGCTGTTCCGCCTGCTCGACGGCACGCTGCACGAGGACGCCGGCGAATTCTCGTATCCGAAGCAGTGGCGGCTCGCGCAGGTCGCGCAGGACATGCCCGAGACCGACGAGAGCGCGACCGAGTTCGTGGTCGGCGGCGACACGCGGCTGGGCGCGCTGCGCGAGGCGCTCGCCATCGCCGAGCGCGACTTCGAGCGCGACCCGGACGATCCCGACGCCGGCATGGCGATCGCGCAGGCGCACGTCGACCTCGCCGACGCGGGCGAGCACGATGCGACCGCGCGCGCGCAGGCGCTGATCCTGGGCCTGGGCTTCGGCACCGACGAGCTCGAGCGTCCGGTCGACAGCTTCTCCGGCGGCTGGCGGATGCGCCTGCAGCTCGCGCGCGCGCTGATGTGCCCGAGCGACCTGCTGCTGCTCGACGAGCCGACCAACCACCTGGACCTCGACGCGCTGGTCTGGCTCGAGGCCTGGCTCAAGTCCTACGCCGGCACGATGCTGGTGATCAGCCACGACCGCGAGTTCCTCGATGCCGTCACCGGCGTGACCGTGCACGTCGACAACGCGCAGCTCACCCGCTACGGCGGCAACTACAGCAAGTTCGAGGAGCTGCGCTCCGAGCAGCTGCTGCTGCAGCAGGCGGCCTTCGCCAAGCAGCAGGAGAAGATCGCCCACCTGCAGAAGTTCATCGACCGCTTCAAGGCCAAGGCCAGCAAGGCCAAGCAGGCGCAGAGCCGCGTCAAGGCGATCGAGCGGATGGAGAAGGTCGCGCCGATGCTGGCCAGTGCCGACTTCGAGTTCGAGTTCCGCGAGCCGCTGAACCTGCCGAACCCGATGCTCTCGATCAGCGGCGCCGACTTCGGCTACATCGTCGACGGCGAGCCGCGCGTGATCGTCGGCGGCGTGAGCCGCTCGGTGCTGGCCGGCCAGCGCATCGGCATCCTCGGCGCCAACGGGCAGGGCAAGTCCACCTTCGTGAAGACGGTGGCGCGCGACCTCAAGGCGCTCGCCGGCGAGATCACCGAGGGCAAGGGCCTGTCGATCGGCTACTTCGCGCAGCAGGAGCTCGACGTGCTGCGCCCGGACGACACGCCGCTCGAGCACATGGTGCGGCTCGCGCGCGAGCACGGCGCCGGCCGCGAGGCGACCGGCGAGCAGGCGCTGCGCGCCTACCTCGGCAGCTTCAACTTCGGCGCCGACATGATCCGCCAGCCGGTGGGCACGATGAGCGGCGGCGAGAAGGCACGCCTGGTGCTGTCGATGATGGTCTGGCAGCGGCCGAACCTGCTGCTGCTCGACGAGCCGACCAACCACCTCGACCTGGTCACGCGCGAGGCGCTCGCGATGGCGCTGAACCAGTTCGAAGGCACGGTGATGCTGGTCAGCCACGACCGCGCGCTGCTGCGCAGCGTGTGCGACGAGTTCTGGCTGATCGGCCGCGGCGTGCTCGAGCCGTTCACGGGCGATCTCGACGACTACCAGCGCTACCTGCTGGAGGAGTCGAAGCGGCTGAGGGAAGAGGCTCGGGGAGAGGCGCGTGCGGGCGGCTCGGCGCCGCGTGCAGGCGGGTCCGGCGCGGCGATGCCGACACCGGCCGCTGTGGCCGCGCCGGCACCCGCCACACGGGCGACCGACCCGGGCGCGGCCAAGCGGGCGCGCAG
>CAIUGQ010000038.1 GCA_903898725.1 uncultured Burkholderiales bacterium
ACCTCCTGCATGATCAGTTCCATCGGGAACAGCGGCGCGAGGTCGTCGGGCCCCACCGGCTGCAGCGTGCCCGGGTGGAGCACCGCCGGCAGGGGCTTGGGCAGGTCGGCTTGGATGTTGTACCAGCGCTTCGGGATGCGGTTCTCGGGGAGCAGGTACTTCGTCGATTCCGTCATCGTCGTCTCCGTGGCGAGGGATGGATGGGTCGTTCAGCGGGCGCCGGCGGCCCTCAGCAGCCGTTCGACCTCGCGCTGTCCGCGTCGCACGGCATGGCCGAGCGGCGTGACGGCATCGCGGTCGGGCTTGGA
Organism: uncultured Burkholderiales bacterium; assembly: GCA_903898725.1. Classification (GTDB taxonomy): domain Bacteria; phylum Pseudomonadota; class Gammaproteobacteria; order Burkholderiales; family Burkholderiaceae_E; genus UBA4615. The sequence continues at coordinate 309 of CAIUGQ010000038.1, forward strand.
CGGGTCGGCGCCGCGGTCCAGCAGCATCCGCACGATCTCGACATGCGCGGGCCCGCCGTCGCCGAGGATCACCGCTTCGAGCAGAGCCGTCCAGCCCAGATCGTTGACATGGTCGACATCGATCGCCGTCTGCAGCAGCACGCGCACGGCCTCGACATGGCCGTAGTGGCAGGCCGGGATCAGGGCAGTCCCGCCGTAGCGGTTGCGGCTCTTCAGATCGGCGCCGGCCGCGATCGTCATGCGCAGGATCTCGACGCGGCCGCGGGCGCCCGCCAGCAGGAACGCGCTGTCGCGCTGCGCGTCCTGCGCGTTCACGTCCGCGCCGGCCGCGATCAGCGCGCGGGCGACCGCGGGGTGATTGGCGTCGGTCGCCACCAGTAGCGCAGTCCGGCCGCGCAGGTCACGCGCCCCGACGCTGGCGCCCTCGCCCAGGAGCCGCGCGACCTCTGCTGCATCGCCGGCGGCAGCGGCGCGGATCAGCGCGGCATCGCGCCCGCCCTGCCCTCCGGAATCGGGCACCCTGCCCTGCGCACCCGCGCGGCCGCTCAAGACCGCGAGACCGCCGAGCAGCGATGCGACCAGCCCGCGGCGCCGGGCGAGCGATGCGAGTGGCCCGCCCATCGCGCCTCGACCTATCGGCGGGCGGCGGCCCGCTTGCGCGGCGCCTCGGCAGGGGTGGGCCCGCCCGCGCGCTCGGTGCCGCCCGACCCGCCCGCGACCGCCCCGAACAGGTCGTGGGCGTCGGACGCCTCGATGACGACGTCGACGAAACCGCCGGCCTTCAGCGACGGATGCGGTGCGATGTGCACGACGCCATCGATCTCGGGCGCATCCGCCGACGAACGCCCCACCGCGCCCTGCGGGCCGGCGGCGTCGATCAGCACGCGCTGCACGCTCCCCACCTTGCGCTTGAGGCGCCGTCGGCTGATCCGCTGCTGCACCTGCATGAACCGCTTGCGCCGGTCCTCGCGGACCTCGTCGGGCAGCGCGCCGTCGAGCTCGTTCGCGGTCGCGCCCTCGACCGGCGAGTAGGCGAAGCAGCCGACCCGATCAAGCTCGGCCTCCTTCAGGAAGGCCAGCAGGTCGTCGAACTGCGCCTCGGTCTCGCCGGGGAAGCCGGCGATGAACGTGCTGCGCACGGTGAGCTCGGGCACGATCCGCCGCCAGCCCTGGATGCGTTCGAGGTTGCGCTCGCCACTGGCCGGACGCTTCATCCGCTTCAGGACCTCGGGGTGCGAGTGCTGGAACGGCACGTCCAGGTACGGCAGCACCGTGCCCTCGGCCATCAGCTCGAGCACCTCGTCGACATGCGGGTACGGATAGACATAGTGCAGGCGCACCCAGGCGTCATGGTCGCGGGCGACCCGGCCGAGCTCGCGGCACAGCTCGGTCATGCGGGTGCGGACCGGGCGGCCGTCGACGAAGTCGGTGCGATAGCGGATGTCGACGCCGTAGGCGCTGGTGTCCTGCGAGATCACCAGCAGTTCGCGGACGCCGGCCTTGAGCAGGGCCTGCGCCTCGCGCACGACCTCGCCGATCGGACGGCTCACCAGATCGCCGCGCATCGACGGGATGATGCAGAAGCTGCAGCGGTGATTGCAGCCTTCCGAGATCTTCAGGTACGCATAGTGCCGTGGCGTGAGCTTGACGCCGCCATCGGGCACCAGGTCGACGAACGGATCGTGCGGTCGCGGCAGGTGCGTGTGGACATGCCCCATCACCTCCTCGAGCGCATGCGGCCCGGTCACCGCGAGCACGCTCGGATGGGTCTCGGCGACCAGGCTGCCGCCCTGCGTGCCGCCCTTGGCGCCGAGGCAGCCGGTGACGATGACCTTCCCGTTCTCGGCGAGCGCCTCGCCGATCGCGTCGAGCGACTCGCGCACCGCGTCGTCGATGAAGCCGCAGGTGTTGACGACGACCAGGTCGGAGTCCTGGTAGCTCGGCGAGATGACGTAGCCTTCGGCCCGCAGCTGCGTGACGATGCGCTCGGCGTCGACCAGGGCCTTCGGGCAGCCGAGGCTCACGAAGCCCACGCGAGGCGCGGCACCGGCTGTCGGGGCGGAGGCGGCGCGGGGCGCGGCGCGAGGCCGCTTGACGGGGACGGAGGGCATCGCTGGCGGGCCTGCGAGGCCCGGGTCGGTCAAACCGCCGATTCTATCGCGCGGCAGACCGCATCGAGGGCGGGCCGCAGGGGCCCGCCACCCTCATTTCTTGCCGGTCTCGCCGGGCGGCGACGGCGGCGCCCCGGGGGGCGTCGAACCCGGCGCGCCGGGGAACGGGAAGTTCTGGAACACCGACCGGGCCTGCTGCTGCATCTGTTCCTGCATCTGCACGAACATGTTCTTCGACTGGTCGATGTAGTGGCTCATCATGCCCTGCATCATCGGCGCCTGGACCTGCATTAACTGGGTCCAGAGCTCAGGGCTGGCACCGAGCCCCTTCGGGTCGTAGAAGGCCTTGGACTGGTCCTGGAACTTCTGCTGGACCTCGACGAACGCCCCCATCGACTTCTCTAGGTACGTGCCCATCATGCCCTGCATGGCGTGGCCGTAGAACCGGATGATCTGCGAGAGCATCTGGGAGGAGAACAGCGGCGCGCCGCTGGCCTCCTCTTCCAGGATGATCTGCAGCAGGATGCTGCGCGTCAGGTCGTCCTCGGAC
>CAIUGQ010000039.1 GCA_903898725.1 uncultured Burkholderiales bacterium
ACCGTCGCCAAGGCGATCGCGAGCTTCGAGCGCACCGTCGTCTCCTCGACCTCGCCCTTCGACCGCTGGCGCGCCGGCGAGGCCACCGCGGTGAGCGATGCGGCCAAGCGTGGCTTCGAGGTCTTCAACGGCAAGGGCAACTGTGCCGCCTGCCACCAGGGCTTCAACTTCACGGACAACGGCTTCCACAACATCGGCATCAAGGCCGAGGGCGATACGGAAGGGCGCTTCGCGCACCGCCGGGTCAAGGTGCTCAAGGGCGCGTTCAAGACGCCGACGCTGCGCGAGATCGCGCTGACGGCGCCCTACATGCGCAACGGCATGTACGCGACGCTCGAGGAGGTGGTCGACCACTACGACCGCGGCGGCGACGACCTGTCGAACCTCAGCCCGAATATGAAGCCGCTCGGTCTGAGCGCCGGCGAGAAGGCCGACCTCGTCGCGTTCATGAAGACGCTGACGGGAGCGCCGGTTGCGATCGTCGTGCCGCAGCTGCCGCCTGGCCCGGTGACCGCCACGACCGCCTCACGCTGATCCTGCACCCACAAAACCCGCTGCGAGATTCGAGATGACCCACACCAAGACCCTGACCTCCCTGGCCGGCCTGCTGCTGCTCGCCTTCGCGGGCGGCGCCGCCGCTGCCGAGCACATGGTCACGCAGAAGAACAAGGCCTTCGACAAGACCGCGCTCACGATCAAGGCGGGCGACAAGGTCAGCTTCAAGAACGACGACCCGTTCGTCCACAACGTGTTCTCGCTGACCGAGCCGGGCTCGTTCGACCTCGGCACCTACGCCCAGGGCCAGGCCAAGGGCCAGGTGTTCGCCAAGGAAGGCAAGTTCGAGATCGAGTGCGCGATCCATCCCGAGATGAAGCTGCTGCTGACGGTCACCAAGTAAGCGATACGCAACGCAACCGGGAAACGACATGCGCACCGCATTGATGTTCGCGATGCTGCTGACCTGCGCCGGCGCGCAGGCGGAGCCCGCGCGCAGTGGCGATCAGGTGTTCAAGGCCAACTGCGCGCGCTGCCATGGCGCGCAGGCCGACGGGGACACGCCGATCGCGAAGGTGGTCAAGCCGCCGCCGCCGGACCTCCGGCGCAGCGGCCTGAGCGAGGCCCAGATCCGCGAGATCGTGACCCACGGCGGCGAAGGCGTGGGCCGCTCGCCGATCATGCCCAACTGGGGCTTCCAGCTGAGCACCCAGGATATCGATGCCGTCGTGGCCTACGTGAACGGCTTGAAGGGCCGGGTCGATGGAGTCAAGAGTGCAGCCCGTTCGCAATGAGCGTCGCCGCGCGCTGCTGACGGCGCTGGGCGTCGTCGCCGCGTCGGGCTCGATCGGGCTGCACCGTCCGGTCCGGGCGCATGCCGGTCCGCATGGGACCGCCCGGGCACCGGGCGCCGCCGGCGGCAGTGCGCCGCGCGGCGTGCTGCTCGACCATACCGGCCGGCGCTTCGAGCTGCAGCGACTCGCCGGCCGGCCGTCGCTGCTGACCTTCGGCTTCACCCAGTGTTCCAGCACCTGCCCGATGTCGCTGGCGACCGCCGCCGAGCTGCTCTCGCGCAGCGGGGCCGATCGCGTGCAGGTGGTGTTCGTCTCGCTCGAGCCGCTGTCCGACACGCCCGCGCGGCTCGCGAAGTACCTCGAGGCCTTCTCGCCCTCGATCCTCGGCGTGACCGGCGACCCCACGATGATCGAGGCGATGGCCGAGGCCTTCCGTGTCGGCATCCAGCGCGGCGGTCCGGAGGGGCTCGCGCACAGCTCGATGTAGTACCTGCTCGACGAGCGGGCGGTGGTGCGGGCCGTCGCGAAGTACGACGCGCCGGTCGCCGAACTCGAAACCCTGCTGACGCGGACCCGCGTCTCGACCCGGTGAGTGCATGAACAACAACAGCGAACGGACCCAGGCACCGCGACTGGCCCGGATCGGAGCCCGGCTCGGCTTCGCCTTCGGGCTGATGGGCCTGCTGATGCTCGGTCTAGGTGCCTTCAGCGCCGCGCGGCTGCAGGCGGTGTCGAGCGAGTTCGTCGACGTGCTCGACACGCGGCTGCCGCGCCTGGAGCTGATGCAGTCGGTGCTGGACGACCTGAACGGCCTGAACATCGCCGCGCGTGACGCGCTCGGCGCGTCGGCCGAGGAGATGACCCCGCTGATCGCGCGTATCGACAAGAGCCGTGAGCAGGTGGGCTCGAAGGTGCAGCAGCTGCAGGACACCTTCAAGGACGACGGCGAGCTCGGCGCGAAGACCGCCGAGGATTTCGCCACGCACGGCTCGGGAGTGCTGGTCTCGCTGGTGAAGTTCACGCGGGCGCTTCGCGCGCAGAACAGCGAGGCGGCCACGCGCACGCTGCGCGAGTCCATCCAGCCCCGGCTCAACGGCATGATGGCCGCGGTCGAGCAGTTCCGGGCCAGTCAGCTCGCCGCGCTGCAGGACGGCAAGACGAAGGTCGATCGCTCGACCCGCTCGGCCCTGATCGCGATCGCCGCACTGATCGGCGTGGCCCTGGTGGTGGCCGGCGTCGCGAGTCTGCTGATCGCCCGGTCGATCACGCGGCCGCTGAGCGATGCGGTCGATGCCGGCCAGGCGATCGCCGACGGCGACCTGCGGGTGCGGCCGGTCTCGGCGGTGCGCCACGAGGCGGGCATGGTGATGGCGGCCCTGCGCGGCATCAGCGAGCGCATCGGCGAGGTGGTGCGCAGCATCCGCGGCGCGGCCGCACGCATCGACGTGTCGGCGCGCGACATCGTGAGCGGCAGCCAGCGGCTGTCCTCGAGCAGCGCCGAACTGTCGGTGCGGCTGCACGACTCGGTGGCGGCGATGGGCGAGATCCGCGCGATGGTCGAGGCCAGCGCCGCCGGCGCCCGCCAGGTCGACGCCCGGGCCCGCGAGGCGTCGGAGCGCGCCAGCGACGGCAAGCGCGAGGTCGACGCGGTGCGCCAGGGCATGCGCGAGCTCGCCGATCAGGCCCGCCGGATCGCCGAGATCATCGGTGTGATCGACGGCATCGCCTTCCAGACCAACATCCTCGCGCTGAACGCGGCGGTCGAGGCCGCCCGGGCCGGCGAGCAGGGGCGCGGCTTCGCGGTCGTGGCGGCCGAGGTGCGCAGCCTCGCGACCCGCACCACCGGCTCGTCCGCCGAGATCAGGAAGCTCATCGACTCGTCGGTCGCCCAGGTGACCACCAACGTCGAGCGCATCGAGCAGGTCGGCGCCAAGATGGACAACATCCTCGGCGACGTCGACGACGTCAGCACGAGCGTGGCGAGCATCTCGGCCGCGCTGGTCCAGCAGCTCGAGCGGATCGGCGAGGCCGATGCCAACATGGCCGTGCTCGACCGCTCCAACACCGAGACTGGCGCGATGATCGGCGAGCTCGAAGCGATGTCGCGGGTGCTCGACCAGACCGCGCGCGATCTCTCGGAGCGGGTGTCGGTGTTCCGGGTCCAGGACGCGGCGCACGCCTGAGGCGCGCCGCGGGCGGGGTGCGGGGCACCTCCCCGGGTGACCCGGAAGCGCCGCGCATAGGCTATCGTGCGGCCCATGCATCGCGCGGACGCACTGCGTGGCATCTTCAGGAGCGCCCCGCCCATGGTCCCCACCCCCCGATCGCAGGATGCGCACGACGACGACGTGCCGCTGCTGCTGTTCCAGACCACCTACTGCAGCCGGGCGGCCGCGGACGTCGACGATGCCGCCGTCGAGCGCATCCTCGCGGCTGCGCACGAGCGCAACCCCCGCCTCGGCATCACCGGGCTCCTGGTCTTCGGGGGCGGCATCTTCTTCCAGTGGCTCGAGGGCCCGCGCGATGCGGTGGCCGAGCTGATGGCGATGATCCGCGGCGACGGTCGCCATGATTCGGTCGTCACGCTGAGCGAGACCGAGGAGGTCCGCGAGCGGCTGTTCCCCGAGTGGGACATGGAGCGGGTCAGCGCCGAGGACATCCGCGAAGTCCTCGCCGATGCGCACGCCGGCGCCGGGGATGCGCGCAGCCAGGCGACCCTGTCGGCGATGCTCGAGCAGCTCGAGCATGGTGCGCTGAGCGAGCTCGGCCGCGGCTGAGCCCGCGGTCGACCCTGCGGTCGACCCGCAGTCGACCCTGCCGCGGCCGGCGCCCGTCTAGCGCGGCGCGCTGATGTCCGGGTCGCGCAGCATCACCGGTTCGCGCGCGCCCGCCGCCAGGCGGGTGCGCACCGCCGCGTCGATCTCGCCGGCGTGCTGCGTGTAGGTCGACAGCGGGTCGTCGCTGCCGCTGGTGGGGTGGTACCGATAGTGCAGCGTGGCCTTGCCGATCGAGGCGCCCACCGGCACCCCATCGACGCTGACCCAGAAGAAGACCTTGGCCGAGCCGGGGTCGTAGTAGGGGGCTTGGGACATGGGGCCTGCGGTGTGGGGCGTGACGGAGGCCGATCGTGCGCCTTTCGGCGGTCCGCGTCCATGCAAGGCCCTCGGGCTCACATCGGCGGCAGTCCCAGGGCCTGGCGGAACCGGGTCTTCAGGTAGGCGCCGTCGCGCGGCGGCAGGGCGCGCGGCACCTCCTCGCTGCGGATGAACACCTGCGCGAACGCCGGCCCCTCCCGGGCCGCGATCCGCCGCGCCAGCGCGTCGACCTCGTCGATCGACCGGATCTCGTCGGCGCGGGCGATGCCGCAGGCGCGCGCGACCTCGGCGAGCCGCGTGCCCAGGCTGGTGTGGCTGCGCTGCATGCCGGTCTCGCCGAAGTGCCCGTTGTCGAGCACCACGATCGTCAGGTTCGCCGGCTGCTGCGCGGCGACGGTCGCCAGGCCCCCCATGCCCATCAGCGCCTCGCCGTCGCCGGTCACCACCAGCACCGGGCGGCTCGGCTGCGCGAGCGCCAGGCCCAGGGCCAGGGGCGTGGCGCCGCCCATCGCGCCCCAGAGGTAGAAGGTGCGCTCGCGGTCGCCGGCGGCGAACGCGTCGTAGCTCGGCGAGCCGAGCCCGGTGACCACCAGGGCCTCGGGGCAGGCCGCGAGCAGTCGCGCGACGAATGCGCGCCGATCGATGCCGGCGGACTGCGTGCCGCCCTCCGCCGACATGCCGCTGCCGCCTGTTCCGCCCGTGCCGATCGCCGTCATGCCGTCCTCGCTCATTTCGCCACCCACTGCTTGCGTCCGATCAGCCGCTGCGAGAGCAGCACCGCGACCCGCTGGCCGCCGCGGAACGCGGCGTCGAGCGCCGCGCCGACCACGTCCTCGACCTCCTCGGCGGTGTTCGCGCGATGCACGGCGAGGCCCATCAGCTCGAGCGCGCCCTGGGTGGCGCGGCCCATCGGGCACTGCCAGGGGTTGAACTCGGCGTACTCCCCGCGCATCGTCACGAGCGTGACGAAGGGGAAGTCGCCGCTCTGCAGCAGCGACAGCATGTTCACGCAGTTGCCCACGCCGCTGCTCTGCATCAGCAGCACCGCGCGTTCGCCGCCCAGCCAGGCCCCCGCGGCCAGCGCCACGCCTTCCTCCTCGGTGGTGAGCACGATGCCGCGCATCGCGGGGTCGGCCTGCACGCGGCGGATCACGTGGGCGTGTCCGGCGTCGGGCACGTAAGCCACCTGCCGCACGTCCGCCTCCTTGAGGAGGGTGAAGATGCGTTCCTGCCAGGGCTGCGGCGCCGGCTGGGTCGTCGTCATGTCGGGGAGTCTCCGCGGTCGGTCCGTCGGGCGGCCGCACCGTGATGGCGGCGCCCGCCCCGATGGTAGGGCGGCGTGCGCGGGCGTGTCGAATCGGGTGCCGTTGCCGCGCGGGTCCCGCGTTCCGGTCTACGCTTGCGGCTTCGACGACAGCGCCGCACGCCGGCGCCCGGGAGGAGACATGGAGACGATCGGATTCATCGGACTGGGCCGCATGGGCAAGTCGATGGCGGGCAACCTGCTCGCCAAGGGCTTCGCGCTGACCGTGCTCGACATCGACCCGCGGCCGGCGCGCGAGCTCGCCGAGCGCGGCGCGACGATCGGGTCGAGCGTCGCCCAGATCGCCCGCGACTGCACGATCGTGATCACGATGCTGCCGACCGCGGTCGAGGTCGAGCAGATCGCGACCGGGCCCGACGGCGTGTTCGCCCATGCCGCCCGCGGCAGCCTGCTGATGGACATGAGCACCATCGACCCGCTGGCCACCGACCGGCTGCAGGCCGCGGCGCTCGCGCGCGGGCTGTCGGTCGTCGATGCGCCCGTCGGCCGGCTCGCCGAGCATGCCGACCGGGGCGAGTCGCTGTTCATGGTCGGGGCGAGCGATGCCGACCTCGCCCGCGTGCGCCCGCTGCTCGACGCGATGGGCACGACGGTGCACCACTGCGGCGGCGTCGGCACCGGCGGACGCACGAAGCTGGTCAACAACTTCGTCGCGGTCACGCTCACCCAGGTCAACGCCGAGGCACTCGCGCTGTCGCAGCGCTTCGGGCTCGACCTCACCCGCACGCTGGCGGTGCTGCTCGGCACGTCGGCGAACAACGGCCAGCTGCGGATGAACTTCCCGAGCAAGGTGCTCGCCGGCGACACCACGCCCGGCTTCACGATCGACCTCGCGCACAAGGACCTCGCGCTGGTGCTCGGTGCGGCGCATGCCGCGCGCGTGCCGATGCCGGTGGCGGCGGCGGTCTTCGAGTCGTTCAGCCTCGCGCGCGCCGGCGGCTACGGCGGCCTCGACTTCTCGGGCATCGCGGACGCGAACTGCGACGTGGCGAAGATCGAGCGGGCCCGCGTGCCGAAGGGCTGGACGCCGGGCTGAGCCGGCTGCTGCGGGCCGCGTCGGGCCCTTCAGCGTGCCCCGGTCACTAGCGCGAGCACCGCGTCGGCGAACACCTGCGGCACCTCCTGCGGCATGTTGTGGCCGACGCCGGGCACCACCGTGTGGGTGCGCGGCCCAGTGAAGCGATGGCCGTGCTGCGAGGCGCCGGCCGGCGGGCGCACGCCGTCGTCGGCGCCATCGAAGGTCAGCGTCGGCACGGTGATGGGCGGCTGCGCCGCGAGCCGGCGCTCGACCTCGGCCACCGCCGGATCGCCAGGCACCAGGCCGAAGCGGTGGCGGTACGAGTGGATCACCACGTCGACGAAGTCCGGGTTGTCGAAGGCGGGCGCCGTCCGCTCGAAGGTGGCGTCGTCGAAGCCCCAGGTGGGCGACCAGGTCTGCCAGAGCAGCCGGCAGACCGCGCGCCGGTCGCGCTCGAGGCCGGCGCGCCCGCGCTCGGAATGGAAGTAGTACTGGTACCAGAGGCTGCGTTCGTTGGCGGGCGTGTCGGGCACCATCGCCCGCGCGATGTCCTGGATGTTGTAGCTGTTGAACGAGACCAGGCCCGCGCAGCGCTGCGGCCACAGCGCGGCGACCACGCAGGCCGCACGGCCGCCCCAGTCGTAGCCGGCGAGCACCGCGCGCGGGATCGCGAGCGCATCCATCAGCGCGAGCAGGTCGGCGCCGAGCACGGCCTGCTCGCCCGAGCGCGGCACCCCGGCGTCGACGAAGCGGGTCGGGCCGAAGCCGCGCAGGTAGGGCACGACCGTCCTGCAGCCTGCCGCCACCAGGCGCGGGACGACCTCGTCGTAGGCATGCACGTCGTACGGAAAGCCGTGCATCAGCATCACCGGCGGGCCGTCGAGCGGGCCGGCGGCATGGTAGGCGACGTCGAGCACGCCGGCGCGCACGGTGTGCAGGGGGCCGAGCGGATCGTGGTGCGGGGAGGCGGTCATGGGCGGTGTGCGTCCGGTTGCGGGCGGCGCGAACAGGGGCGTGGGCAGGGGCGAGAACAGGGGCGAGAACAGGGGCGTGCAAAGCGGCCCGGTGCCGAGATCGTACGGGCCCCGGATCGAAAGCGCGTCCGCGGCAGGTAGAGTCGCGGAACCCGACTTACGGATCACCCGCGATGACTTCCGCTTCCTCCGGCTCTGGCGCGTTGCAGCGCGCCGCCCGCCACGCACTCGGCGGCCTCGGCCTGCTCGCCGTCCTCGGTCTGAGCTGCGCGGCCGGCGTCGGCGA
>CAIUGQ010000040.1 GCA_903898725.1 uncultured Burkholderiales bacterium
CGCGGGCAGCCACACCCGCGTCAGCACGTCGGCGCGGCGCCCCAGCCCCCGGATCCGTCGCAGCAGCATGCTCAGGCCCATGGTTCAGGTCCGCGCCCGGTCGATGCGACCGAGACGGCGCCCCGCGATCGGCTCGAGCGCCCGGGCCGGACGCGGCACCAGCACCTCGACCACCGCCTGCGCGAACCCCTCGACCGCACCCGACTTGAACAGACCACCCGGCACCACGGACTCCGTCGACACACACCAAGTGGGTCGATGATAGGCGGCGACCCTTAGGACACCGCGCTCTGGGCCGAGCCGCACGACGGACGGTGGCCTTCGACCGGACGAGTCGCATCCGGTGGGCGTTGCCGCCACGCCTGCCGGGGCGGACGGGCGGAAGGGCATGGCGCTGAGGGGCGGAGGGGCGTGGCGCTGAGGAGCGTTGCTGCGTGCCAGGGCCGGCACCGTCGCGCCTGCGCCGCGCCCGGACGCCGGCCGGCGCCGCGCGACCGCCTTTCAGTCCCGAGAGCAGGGTGTCCCAGGGGTCGCACGGCCCCGGTCGGCTACCCTTTCCGGATGAGCTGGTCCGCCCCCGTCCCGGAACTGGTCGAGCTGTTCGACCAGGCGATCTGCGCCGATCCGCGCATCGAGCGCCGCACCCTGTTCGGCTGCCCCGCCGCCTTCATGCGCGGGCACCTGGCGGGGGCCGTCTTCCGCGACCAGTTCGTCCTGAAGCTCGGTGCCACCGACGTCGTGCGCCTGCACGAGGGCCGCGTGCCCGTGCAGTTCGAGCCGCTCGAGGGCCGGCGCATGCGCGAGCTGTATGTCGTGCCGCGCGGGGTCGTCGCGGACCGCGAATCCCTGGACGAATGGATCGCCGCCGCGCTCGACCGCGTCGCCGCCTGGCCGCCCAAAGGAGGGCGTGCCCGCCCGGCCGCGCGAGCGAAGGCTGCCGCGAGCGAGGTCGACTCGCTGCACGGCCTGGGCCCGCGCTCGCGCGAGCTGCTCGAGCGCGCGGGCATCGCCTCGCTGGCCCGGCTGCGCGAGCTCGGCGCCATCCGCGCCTATGTCGCGGTCAAGCGCACCGGCGGCAAGCCGAGCCTGAACCTGCTGTGGGCGCTGGAAGGCGCGATCTCCGGGCGACGCTGGCAGGACGTCGCACGCGAGGATCGGACCACGCTGCTGCTGGCGCTCGAGGACACGCTGGCGATGCCGCCGGAAGCGCTGGACTGACCGCTCCGTCCGACGCGACGGGGCCCGGACGGGTCTGGCACCCGGTCCGGCAGATCGGCGATGATCGCCCCATGACCGGAAGACTGCGCAGGGCGATGACCGCAGCCGGCGCGCTGGCCGCGACCGTCCTGTTCGGCATGGCGGCGGCGCGGGGCGCCGAGACGCGTCAGGCCGGACTGTTCGAGATCACCGCCCAGACCCATCGCATCGGCGACTCCGGTGCCTTCCTGCGCTCCGGCAATCCGTTCCGGACCGAAAAGGTCCGCGAGTACACGGTGCGCTGGAACGGCAAGCCGGTGGAGGTGCCGGTCATCGGCCGTCGGTTCTGGCAGGCCCTGGACCTGCCTCGCGCGCGACGCCCCGCGCTGCTCCTGATCACCGGTCCGCGCATGCACCTCGTCGTCGACGAGGGCGACCGGCTCGACATCCGCCCGCTCGCGCCCGAGTCGGGCAGCGACTCCCTGCAGTGGCTCGACAGCGCGTCCGGCCAGCCCGAGCGGCCGATCCGGTCCCTCGGCCTCGATCGCATCGCCGACACGCCGAAGACCACGCTCGATGGCGGCCGCTGGCTGTACGTCAACCGCCGGCTGCTGCTGGACACCCACGCGCTGAGCACGGTGAGCGTCGAGCCGTGGCACCGGCGCGGACAGGGCGAGGCCGTCGTCGAAATCAATGCCAGCACCACCGACGCCATCGCGCTGTCGCCGGGCCGCACGCGCTTCGTGCTGCCCGCCGAAGGCCAGAACTACACCCGCAACGGCGAGCGCTTCGAGGCCCTGATGCTGATCGACACCGCGAGCGGCAAGCCCGAAGTGCTGCGACTGGATCGGGCCCGGACCCCGTACGGCACCCTGTTCGACGTCGATGCGGCCTGGATCGTGGCGCGGCTGCGTTGGGTCGCCGGAGACGGCGGACGCGAGACGCTGGTGGCGCGCTAGCGCGCCGCCGAGGGCCGATCAGTCGGGCTCGGCGCCCTTCGCGGGGCCGGGCCGCACGCCGTAGGCCCGCATCGCGGCCGCCACCTGCGAGGCCTCGGTGGTGTCCACCGGATGCAGCCGATAGCTCGGCGCGAGGATGGGCTCGACCGCAGTGGCGCGCAGCACGATCACGCTGTGGATCGGGAACCGCGGCCCCGCCATCGCCGCCAGCGGCACCGACCAGTGCGCGAAGTCCGCGTCCTGCCGACGGACGTTGCGCGCCGCACCGAACACCTTGAAGCCCTTCTGCACGAACACGTCGATGAAGCTCACGCACACCGGCGCGCCGTCCGCGATGTTGCGCACGCTCGTGGGCGAGGCGATGTTCGCGATGACCAGGTGCTCGGTGTCGATCGCCGCGAAGATCTCCTTCGGCGAGACGTTGGGCTGACCGTGTGCATCGACCGTCGCAAGCCAGCACAGCACGCTGCGGTTCGCGGCGTCGAGGACCTCGGGGGACAGCAGCGGTGCCATGCTCGCCTCAGACCCGCCCGAGCTCGTGCGAGCCGATCACCGTCGCGAACTCGCCGTGCAGATTGGACAGCGACATCGCATGCACCTCCGCGGCCGTCCGAGGGGTGCCGTCGAAGTCCGCCTTCGCGAAGGCGAACGTCGCGTCCGAGACCACGTAGGTCGTGAACCCGAGGTTGCCGGCGGTGCGCGCGGTGGACTCCACCGAGTTGCTGGTGCTGACGCCGACGATGACCAGCGTCGTCTCGCCGCGCGCATGCAGCCAGCGCTCGAGCCCGGTGTTGATGAACGCATCCGGCACGTTCTTCTCGACCACGTGCTCGTGATCCAGCGGCACCAGCGCCGGCTGGAACTCGACGCCGGGCTGCCCCGGCCAGAACGGCGACCCCGGCGTGCGCGAGATGTGGCGGACGTGGACGATCGGCGCGCCACGCGCCCGCCAGGACTCGAGGAGTTCCCGGATCACGGACTCGGCGCCGGGGTTGTTCCGGGCGCCGGAGGCCGGCCGGGTCATGCCGACCTGCATGTCGACGATCAGGAGCGTGGGCATGGGGGAGCGGGTAGCCAGGAGCGGGTATGGCGGGCTGTCAGCGGAATGCAGCGTGTGGGCGATCGTCGCACGGACGCAGGCACCACGTCCCGCACGCTGCCGGGACAAGACGACACGGGTCGTGCGCACCGAGTGCGACCGGACGTAGAGTGCCGGACATGACCAGACTGATCTTCGTGAGCCTGCCGGTCGCCGACCTCCGGGCATCGATCGCCTTCTACGAGGCCCTGGGGTTCAGGCGGAACCCGCAGCTCAGCGACGACGACAGCGCGGACATGGCCTGGAGCGATGCCATCCACCTGATGCTGCTGAGCCACGCGAAGTGGCGCTCGTTCACCCAGCGCCCGTTCCCGCCGCCGGGCACGAGCGCCTCGATGCTGTCGCTGGCCCTGGACAGCCGAGCCGCCGTCGACGCGATGAACGAGGCCGCCGCCGCCCAGGGCGGCGTCGCGGACGCGAACCCGCCCGAGGACCACGGCTTCATGTACTCGCGCGACCTCGCCGACCCGGACGGACACCTGTGGGGCGTGTTCTGGATGGACCCCGGGGCGATGCCGGGCGGGTCGGCCACCCCATGATCCGTCTGGCGCGACGACGGCTGCGGTCGAGGCGTTCCCGCGGGAACGCCGGCATGGCGATCTAGGGTCCGGGCGTCTGCACGCTCGGCATGTCCACGACCCGCAGCACCGCGTTCGCGACCGCACAGACCCGAGGCCCCGAAGTGGTCTCGGTCTCGACCGCGACCGAGACAACGCAGATGGTGTTGCCCACCTGCAGGGTCGACGCCCTCGCGACGATCCGATCGCCGCTGGCCGGCGCGAGGAAATTGACGTGCAGATCGACGGTGACCGCGATCTTGCCCGCCGGCAGCGCGGTCGTGGCTGCGGCACCCGCCGCATGATCGGCCAGGCCGGATACGACCCCGCCGTGGAAGTAGCCGTTGAACTGCAGCAGCTCCGGCTTCCTGGCGAGTCCGAGTTCGACCTTGCCCGGTTCAGCGGCGAGGACCTCGACGCCGGCCGCGTGCGTGAAGCCGGTGATCGCGGTGACCTGGCGGACGAGCTGCAGTGGTGTCATGACGGATCAG
>CAIUGQ010000041.1 GCA_903898725.1 uncultured Burkholderiales bacterium
CGAGTCGCCGCAGACGAGCGTGATCCCGGGCTGGGTCAGGCCCTGCTCGGGGCTCACCACGTGCGCGATGCCCTGGCGCGCGTCGTCGATGAAGAAGAAGCGCTCGATGCCCGCCTCGCGGGTGTTCTCGCGCATCTGCTCGACATGCCCGCGGTGCTGCGGATCGGGGATCGCCTCGAGCGTGCGGGCCGCGGTCGAGGTGTAGTGGTCGGGCGTGGCGAGCGCGAGCTCGGGGCGGCGCACCTTCAGGCCACGCTCGCGCAGCCCCGCGAAGCCGGGGCCCGAGCCGTCGTGCATCAGGTGGCGGTCGACGTAGAGCAGGTGGTAGCCGTCGCCGCGGTCGACCACGACGTGCGACTGCCAGATCCGGTCGAAGAGCGTGCGGGGCGCGGCCATCGGGTCGGTTCGGCGGGTCACTTGGCGACGATGGCGGCCGACTCGGCGGGCGCGGCGGCCGCAGCCTTCGCTGCCGGCGCATCGCGATACGCCGTGCGGCGCGCATCCCAGTCGGCCGAGCCGAAGCGCGCGAAGAGCAGCGCCGGCGAATGCTCGACGCGCGGCCTGGTGTGCCGGCCCGTCGTCTTGACGCCCTCGAGCGCCTCGTCGCAGGCCTCGATCACGGCGCCGAGCAGCAGGCCCGGGAGGATCGCGATCGCATAGCCCAGGCGCTCGGCCTCGGCCAGCGGCAGGTCCGGCGTGCGCCCGCCGTACACGATGTTCAGCAGGCACGGGCCCTTGACGCGCGAAGGGACCGCGGCGACTTCCTCGAGCGTCTGCGGCGCCTCGACGAAGGCGACGTCGGCGCCGTTGGCGAGCGCGAGGTTTGCGCGCGCGATCGCCTCCTCGAAGCCAAGGACGGCGCGCGAGTCGGTGCGCGCGATGATCGTGAAGTCCTTCGAGCGGCGCGCAGCGGCTGCGGCGCGGATCTTCGCGACGTAGTCCTCGCGGCTCACCACCTCCTTGTTGTCGAGGTGGCCGCAGCGCTTCGGGAACACCTGGTCCTCGATGTGGATGGCCGCGACGCCCGCGCGCTCGAACTCCTGCACGGTGCGATAGACATTGAGCTCGTTGCCGTAGCCGGTGTCGGCGTCGCTGATCAGCGGGATCGAGATCGAGTTCACGATCCGGGTCGCGTTGGCGACCATCTCGGTCATCGTGATCAGGCCGTAGTCGGGATAGCCGAGGGTCATCGACGTGCCGGCGCCGGTCATGTAGGCGGCGGCGAATCCGGCGCGCTCGATGGCGCGGGCGGTGATGCCGTCGATGGCACCGGGGGCGACGACGAGCTTGCCGCTGCGAAGCTGCGAGCGGAGGGAGGCGGCGTTGGACATGATCGGATGACCTGTGTGGAGTGGGGTGTCAGTTCGTGCCGGGCGCCACGCGCATGCCGAGCGTCTCGGCCTGTCGGGCGACGAAGGCGCGGCGCGCGTCGTCGTGATGCTGACCGGGCGTGCCGCCGCGCACGACGCCGGGTTCGGTCGCGCCCCAGAAGGGCGCGAGCCCGGCGGGCAGCGGGATGCCGTTCGGGGTGGAGAGCCAGAGTCGGTAGAGCGTGCGCTTGGACGCCTCGTCGGCATGGTCCTCGAAGGCGGTCCGCGAGTGCAGCGTCGTGAAGTCCGACAGGATCTGCACGTCGCCCGGCTCGAGCCGCATGCGGAACATGACCTGCGGGCGGCGCAGGATCTCGTCGAGCAGCGCCATCGCCTCGAGCTGCAGCTCGCTGCAGGCCGGCGCGTCATCGAACCTGAAGCCGTTGGTGATGCGGTTGCGGTTCCAGGTGCAGCAGACATCGGCGGCGGTGCGCGCGAAGATCGGCATCAGGAACCACGGGTCGATGCCCTCGGGCTGCTCGCCCTGGCGGCTGTGGGGCACCGGCTGCTCGAGCACGCGGGCGAGATCGGGGCGCTCGGCCACCAGCGTGCGCCACGCGGTCACCCCGCTGCTGCACAGGCTGTCGCCACCGACCGGCGCCTGGTTGTAGCAGCTCAGCAGCACGACGTCGCCGCCGTCGACATGGAAGTCGAGCTCGGACTTCGACGAGTAGCCGCGTCCGGTCGGGCTGCGGTAGACCGCGCCCACGTCCTTGACCGGATTGATGTAGTTCGACATCCGGTCCTGCGGGCGCGCCACGCCCAGATGCAGGCCGATCGCCCAGGTGAGCAGCTCGAACTGCGCAGGCGTCAGACCCTCGCGCGGCAGCCCCTTGACCAGCGCCACGCCGCGCCCGTGCTGGGCATCGTCGACCGCATCGCGCAGTCGGCCGATCACCCGCGCGCCGAATGGGAAGTCCTCGCGACGGTACTCGAGCAGCGGCTTGCCCGGCACGCTCCCGGCCCGCAGGCCGGCCATCAGGTCGGCGCGGTCGGCGTCGTCGAGCGGGCGAATCCAGCCGGTGTCGCGCTCGAGGTCGGCGACGGTCCAGGCCGAGGCGTCGCGGCCGTCCGCGGCGGACATCGCATGGCTCGTGGGGGCGGGAGCGATCGCACTCATCGGGGTGCGGTCCTCATTGGATCGGGAAGCGGCGCACGAGATCACCGAAGCGTTCGCCGTCCTCGCGCACGCGAGCGGCGAACTCCGCCGGGGTGTTGCCCACGGGCGCGGCGCCCAGCAGCGAGATCGACTTCAGGTAGGTCTCTTCCTTCACCGCATCGCGGACCGCCGCGGCGACGCCGTCGACCACCTGCTGCGGCGTGCCCAGCGGCGCGAAGAGGCCGTACCAGGTCTCGGCCTCGAGCTGCGGGTAGCCCGACTCGGCGGCCGTGGGCACGTCGGGCAGCACCGGCGAGCGCTTGCGGCCGGCGTTCATCACGATCCGCAGCTTGCCCGACTGCTGGTACGGAATGACCGCGGTGAAGCCCATCAGCGCCATGTTCACGCTGTTGCCGACGAGGTCGGTGATCAGCTGGCCGCCGCCCTTGTAGTTGACGACGACCATCGACGGCAGGTCGACGGCGAGCATCTGGCCCTGCAGCCGGGCGATGTTCTCGGTGGTGCCGAACGAGCACGGCTGCGCCGACGTGCGGCAGTGCTTCACCACCTCGGGCAGCGTGGCCCCGGGCAGCGCGCTGTTGACCACCACCACGCCCGAGAGCGTCGCGAAGATCGAGATGGGGACGAGCTGCGTCGCCGGGTCCGCGCCCTTGAAGCCCGGCAGATGCCGGTTCAGCGTCAGCGACGGCAGCTGCACCAGCAGCGTGTAGCCGTCGGGCTTCGCCTCGATCACCCGACGCGAGCCGATCAGGCCGTCGGCCCCCGGGGTGTTCTCGACGACGACGTTCTGGCCCCAGATCCGGGCCAGCTCCTTGGCCACGTGGCGCGCCAGCGCATCGGTGCCGCCGCCGGGGCTGTAGGGCACGACGACCGTCACCGGCCGATCGGGCTTCCAGGCGCCCTGGGCGAGCGCGCCCGGTGCGGTGGCGAACGCGGTCGCGAGAAGCGCCACACCCGCGCAGGCGGTGTGCAGGAACGATCGAACCAGGCCCATCGGTGTCTCCCCGGTGCACGGGCGTGGGCGCCCGGCGTCTGCGGGCCGTGCGCTCGACGCGAGGCCCTGTGTGGTTGTTATACTCACAGTATCTCTTGGCGCCTGTCAAATGCGGGCCCCCGCGCCGGAGCGTCGCC
The DNA here is from genome assembly GCA_903898725.1 of uncultured Burkholderiales bacterium. GTDB lineage: Bacteria > Pseudomonadota > Gammaproteobacteria > Burkholderiales > Burkholderiaceae_E > UBA4615. Next base: position 3,622 of record CAIUGQ010000041.1, read on the forward strand.
CCGCGCCACGCACGCGCCGCGGCATGGCCCGCCTCGACGACGGCCGCCATGCCCACTCGCTCCCCTCCGAAGCCCCCGCCGTTGCCCCAGCCCCCGGCGCCGGCGCCGGCCGTGCGCGCCAGCGGCGTCGCGCTGCACCGTCAGCTCTACCTCGTGCTGCGCGATCGCATCGTGCGGGGCGTGTGGGGCGCCGGCGCCGCGCTGCCGACCGAGGAGCTGCTCTGCGAGCAGTTCGGCGTCTCGCGGATCACCGTGCGCCGGGCGCTGTCGGACCTGCAGGCGCAGCGCCTCGTGGAACGGCGGCACGGGCTGGGCACCTTCGTGGCGGCCGACGTGCCGGCCGCGGTGCCGCGCGCCACCCTGTCCTTCGTCGACACGCTGCGCAAGAACGCCGACGACACCGACGTGCGCGTCATCCAGGTCGAGCGCACCACCGCCCCGCCCGACATCGCCGCCGCGCTCGAGCTCGCCGACGGCGAAGCCGCGGTGCATGCGGTCCGCTGCCGGCTGATCGAGGACACCGTGGTGATGCTGACCGACGCCTGGGTGCCCGCCCGCCTGGGGCAGCGGATCACCGCCACCGCGCTCGCGCAGCGGCCGCTCTACGAGATCCTGCTGGCCCAGGGCGTGCAGTTCGGACGCGTGGTCCAGGAGATCGGTGCGCAGGCGGCCGATCCGCGTCAGGCGGCGCTGCTCGGCACCGAGGTCGGCGGGCCGCTGCTGCGGCTCGTGCGGATGATCCACGACCCGCACGGGCGCCCGGTCCAGCACCTGACCGCGGTCATGCCGCCGGAGCGCGGCAGCGTGCTGATGGAGATCACCGGCGAGCGGATCAACTCGCTGTCGGCGGGGTTCGTCGTCCACACGCGCTAGGGCGGGCCGCCCTGCGGCGGGCGGCGACGCTCACCAGCCGCGAAAGCGCGCCCACCATTCGCCGGCCTCGCCCGGTGCACCGAGCGCGTGATACCCGTCGAACTGCGCGGCGGTCGCGCACGCATGGTTCGGCAGGATCCGCAGCAGCGTGCCGACCGGCAGCTCGGGCATCGGGCCGGGCGCGCCGTCGCGGCGGGCGACGATGCCGTGCTCCTGGTTGGCCGAGCTCAGCAGCAGCTCGGGCAGCTCGCGACCGTCGGCGTCGCACACCAGCCCGTACGCCTGGTCGACGGGCTGGCTCGCGGTGCCGCGGTCGCGCGACAGCGCCATCCAGCCGGCATCGACGATCGCCCAGCCCTTGTCGCGCTGGTGACCGATGACGGTGGTCAGCACCGACAGCGCGAGCTCGTCGGTACGGCAGACCCCGATGCCCGCCATCACCAGGTCGAAGAACACGAAGACGCCGGCGCGGACCTCGGTGACACCGCTCAGGTCCTCGGCGAACAGCGCGGTCGGCGTGGAGCCGACGCTGACCGTGCCCGCAGGATGGCCGGCGGCCCGCAGCCGCAGCGCGGCGCGCACGGCGGCCGCGCGCTCCTGCTCGGCCATCGCGCGCAGCGCGGCATCGCTGCGGCAGGAATAGGACTCGCCCGCGTGGGTCATCACGCCGTCGACGAGGATGCGGGGCGATCGCAGCGCGTCGGCCACCTCGATCAGCGCGGCCGAGTCGGGCGCCAGGCCCGAGCGATGCCCGTCGCAGTCGATCTCCAGCAGCACGCGCAGCGTCACGTCCGCGGCCTCGGCGGCCTGCACGACGGCGCGCGCGACCTCGACGTCGTCGAGGATCAGCGCGAGCCCGACGCCAGCACGGCGCAGCGCGATCGCCTGCGGCAGCTTGGCGGGGACGATGCCGACCGCGTACAGGATGTCGGTGTAGCCGAGGGCGGCGAACTCGCTCGCCTCGCGCAGCGTCGACACGGTGATCGGCCCGGGCACGCCGCCGTGGATGCGGCGCGCGACGCGGTCGGACTTGCAGGTCTTCACATGGGGCCGCAGCGGCACGCCCAGGCGCTCGAGCCGCGCCCGCATGCGCGCGATGTTGCGGTCCATCCGCGGGACGTCGAGCAGCAGCGTCGGTGTCGGGAGCGCGGCGAGCGCAGCGGGGGCCGCGGGCGCGGCGGGGGGCATCTCGGTCGGGGGCATGGGGTTCGCGGGGTTCGGCGCAGGTGCGCGATGCTCGGCCCGCCCCCTCGGCGCGTCAACCCGCGGCATCACGGTCGGGCCGCGGTTCGCGGAACGCCGCCGCGGGTCGCCGCGCCCGACGCCGTAAGCTTGCGACCCGCCCGAGTCGCCACCGAGGTGCACCGATGAAGCCGAGCCGATCCGAGTTCCTGCCCGTGCGCGGGATCGAATTCCACTGCCGCGTCTGGGGCCCGCGCGCCGCGCCGCGCCTGTTCCTGCTGCATGGCTCGCAGGACGTCTCGGCATCGTGGCAGTTCACCGTCGATGCGTTCGCGCGCGAGTGGGAGGTGATCGCCCCCGACTGGCGCGGCAACGGCCTGTCGGGCTGGAGCGGTGCCGACGCCTACTGGTTCCCCGACCACCTCGGCGACCTCGACGCGCTGCTCGAGGCCTGGTCGCCCGAGCGTCCGGCACTGCTCGTCGGCCACAGCATGGGCGCGCAGATCGGTGCGCTCTACGCGGGGCTGCGGCCGGAG
>CAIUGQ010000042.1 GCA_903898725.1 uncultured Burkholderiales bacterium
GGGCTTCGCTCGCAAGGTGGCCGGGCGCGTGATCTTCATGGACCAGGGCGAGATCGTCGAGGACGCACCCAAGGACGACTTCTTCGGCAGCCCGCGCAGCGACCGCGCGCAGCTCTTCCTGTCCAAGATCCTGCAGCACTGAGCGAGGGCCGGCGACGGCCGACTCGGGGCGACTAGGGCCGACTGGGGCCGTACGCGCTTACGCCGCCGCCGGCCGCACCCATCCCTTGCCCGGCACGGCATCGAGCAGGCTGCGCGTGTAGGCGTGCTGCGGGTTGGCGAAGATGTCGGCCGTCGCGCCGGCCTCGACGAGCTGGCCCTTGCTCATGATGGCGATCTCCTCGCACACCGTGGCGGCCACCCGCAGGTCGTGGGTGATGAACAGCAGCGACAGGCCCATCTCGCGGCGCAGCTCGTCGAGCAGCTCCAACACCTGCTTCTGCACCGACACGTCGAGCGCGGACACCGGCTCGTCGGCGACGATGAGCTTGGGGCGCACGGCGAGTGCGCGCGCGATGCCGATGCGCTGGCGCTGCCCGCCGCTGAACTCGTGCGGGTAGCGGTCGATCGCCTCGGGCTTGAGGCCCACGCGGCGCAGCAGCTCGCGCGTCTCGGCATGCGCCTGCTCGCGGGGCACGCCCTGCACGCGCGCGCCCAGCGACACGATGTCGCCGACGGTGTGGCGCGGGTTCAGCGAGGCGAACGGGTCCTGGAAGACCATCTGCACGTGTCGGCGCAGCGGGCGCATCTCGCTGCGGCTGCGGCCTGTGAGCCGCTCGCCGTCGAGCAGGATCTCGCCGCCGTCGGCCTGCTCCAGACCGATGATGCAGCGCGCGAGCGTGCTCTTGCCCGAGCCCGACTCGCCCACCAGCGCCAATGAGCTCTGTCGCGCCACCGTGAGGCTCACGCCCTGCACCGCGGCCACCGTGCGGCGGTTGCGGCTGAAGAGGCCTCCGGCGCTGCGGTAGGTCTTCTCCAGCGCCTTGACCTGCAGCAGCGGCGTCGCGGCGGGCCCGGCCGCCGCGGTGCCACGGGCACGCGGCTCGAGTCGCGGCACGGCGGCCACCAGGGCCTGGCTGTACGCGGCCTGCGGGGCTTCCAGCACCTGTCGGGCGTCGCCGGCCTCGACGATCTCGCCATGGCGCATCACCACGACGCGGTCGGCGATCTCGGCCACCACGCCGAAGTCGTGCGTGATGAACAGCACCGCCGTCCCGTGCTTGCGCTGCAGTTCCTTCATCAGGTGGAGGATCTGAGCCTGCGTGGTCACGTCCAGCGCGGTGGTGGGCTCGTCGGCGATGATCAGCGCCGGCTCGAGCGCCAGCGCCATCGCGATCACCACGCGCTGGCGCTGGCCGCCGGAGAGCTGATGCGGGTAGCTGTCGATCAGCCGCGCCGGTTCGGGCAGGTGCACGTCGGCCAGCAGCTCGAGCACGCGCGTGCGCCGGTCCGACGGGCTCAGGGTGGTGTGCACCTCCAGCACCTCGTCGATCTGCCGGCCCACCTTCATCAGCGGGCTCAGCGCGGTCATCGGCTCCTGGAAGACCATGGCGATGCGACCGCCGCGCACGGCGCGCATGGCGTCCTCGTCCAGCGTCGTCAGGTCGCGGCCCTCGAAGACGATCTGCCCGCCGGTCACGCGCAGATGCGGCTTGGGCAGCAGGCCCATGATGGCCTTGCCCATCACGGACTTGCCCGAGCCGGACTCGCCCACCACGCAGAGGATCTCGCGGGGCCGCACCTCGAGGCTGATGCCGTTGACCGCATGCGGCCGGTCCGACCATGGCGGCAGCGAGACGAAGAGCTGCTCGATGCGCAGCACCGGCTCGGCGGTCTGCGGGCTCTCCGGGCGGTCGTTCATCGCCGCGCTCACAGGTCCGCCAGCCGCGGGTTCAGGGCATCGTTGAGCCCTTCGCCCACCAGGTTGATCGACAGCACCGTGATCAGGATCACCACGCCCGGCACGGTGACCAGCCACCAGGCGTCGCGCAGGAAGGAGCGGCCCGCGCCGACCATGAACCCCCAGCTCATCTGGTTCGGCGCGCCCAGGCCGAGGAACGACAGCGCGCTCTCGACCAGGATGGCGGTCGCCACCAGCAGCGAGCCGGTCACGATCAGCGGGCTCAGCGTGTTGGGCAGCACCTGGGTGACCAGGATCGCCAGGTCGCGCTGGCCGGCCACGACCGCGGCCTGCACGAACTCGCGCGACTTGACCGACAGCACCTCGCCGCGCACCACGCGGGCGATCGGCGGCCAGCTCACCACCGCGATGGCGATGACGAGGTTGGTGGCCGAGGGCGACAGCACCGCGATCAGCACGATGGCGAACAGGAACGACGGGATGGTCTGGAAGAACTCGGTCAGACGCATCAGCAGGTCGTCCACCCAGCCGCCGAAGTAGCCGGCCAGCGCGCCCACGGCAGTGCCGAACGCGACGGCCGCCAGCGTGGCCAGCACCGCGATGAGCAGCGTGGTGCGCGAGCCGTGGATCAGGCCGGCCAGCACGTCGCGCCCCAGGCTGTCGGTGCCGAGCAGGAACTGCCCGGCCGGCTGGCCGAAGGGCGCGCCCACGATGGCGAAGGGATCGCGCGGTGCCAGCACGTCGGCGAACACCGCCATCAGCAGCACCAGGGCCAGCCAGACGAGGCCGATCACGACGCGCGGGTTGGTGAGAAAGCGGCTCCGGAAGCTTTTCATGGCGTGCCCCTCAGCCCATCCGGATGCGCGGGTCGAGCGCCACGTACACCACGTCGACCAGCAGGTTGATCAGCACCACCAGCACCGCCGACATGAAGAAGATGCCCAGCAGCAGGTTGTAGTCGCGGGCGAACAGGGACTGGTAGGCGAGCTGCCCGAGGCCGGGCCAGGCGAAGACCGCCTCCACCACCACCGAGCCGCCCAGCAATGCGCCGAACTGCACGCCGGCCATCGTCACCACCGGCAGGAGCGCATTGCGGAACACGTGGCGCGTGGTGATCTGCGCATGCGTCAGGCCCTTGGCGCGGGCGGTGGTCACGTAGTCCAGGCCGCGCTGCTCGAGCATCGAGGCGCGCATCAGCCGCGCATAGAGCGCCACGTAGAACAGCGACAGCGTCACCGTGGGCAGCACCAGGTGGTGGGCGATGTCCTTGACCCGCGCCCAGCCTTCGTTGAAGGCGACCACGTCCTCCATCCCCGAGGTGGGGAACCAGGCGAGCTTGATGCTGAAGAACAGCACCAGCATCAGCCCGACCCAGAACAGTGGCATCGCGTAGAACACCACCGCCGCCACCGAGATGACGTGGTCCTTCCAGGTCCGCACCCACAGCGCCGCGAGCACGCCCATGCCCACGCCCACGCCGAGCGAGACCACCAGCGTGGCCCCCATCAGCAGCAGCGTGGGGCCCATGCGCGCGAGGATCAGGTCCAGCACCGGCGCGCTCTGGCGGAACGAGTAGCCCAGGTCCAGGGTCAGCAGGTTGCCCAGGTAGGACAGCAGCTGCACATACACCGGCTTGTCCTGCCCGAAGCGCGCGCGCAGCGCGTCGATGTACTCCTTGGGTGCACCGCCCGCCTCGCCGGCCAGCACCGTGGCGAGGTCGCCCGGCGCGAGCTGCAGCAGCAGGAAGTTGACGATCACCACCAGCAGCACGACCGGCAGGGTCTGCAGCAGGCGGCGCAGGATGTAGGCACCCATGGGCAACGCTCCGTCCGCTCACGCCGGCGCTGGCCGGCGTGGCGGGGTGTGGGTGGGTGGCGCTGTCGGCCCGCAGGCCGGACAGGCCCCGTCAGGCTTACTGACGGTTCGCGGTGGCGAAGTTGCCGTAGATGCCCAGCGGCGTCTCGATCACGTTCTTGAACTGCTTGTTGATCACCGTCGGGTAGCGCAGCTCGAGCACGTACACCACCGGGCTCGCCTCCTGCACGCGCTTGATGAGCTCGGCGTAGAGCTTGCCCCGCTCGGCGTCGTTGGTCTCGACGGTGGCCTTGTCCATCAGCGCGTCGGTCTCGGGGCTGCTCCAGCGCGACCCGTTCACGAACACCGTGCCCGGCCGGATGCGATCGGAGTGGAAGCCGCGGTGCACGCCGATCACCGGATCGGCCAGGTTGAACAGGAAGTTGGAGGTGATGGCGAAGTCGTAGTCGGTGTAGGTGCGCTTGAGCCACTTGGGCAGGTCTTCGTAGCGCAGGGTGACCTTGATGCCGATCTGCTGCAGCTGCTGCTGCACGGCCTCGCCGAAGCGCTGCCACTCTTCGCCGTACGGCGTGATGTCGTGCGTGATCTCGAAGCGCACGCCGCCGTCCTTGCGCGGCAGGCCCGCTTCGTCCAGCAGCTTGTTGGCGCGTGCCACCCGGTCGGACACGGTGTAGTCGGTGCCCGCCGCGAACAGGCCCGCCGGCTCGAAGTTGCTGCTGATCGGGCCCACGGCCGGCTTGCCGAGGCCGAACCACACGTTGTCGATCGCGAACTTGCGGTCGACGGCGTAGTTGATCGCCTGGCGCACCTTCGGGTTGTCGAACGGGGGCTGCTTGGTGTTGATGATCATCTCGACCATCGGCGAGACCATCTCGGTGCCCGCCGACGTGATCTCCAGGCTGGGCAGCGCGCCCAGGCGCTTCACGTCGTTGTAGGGCACGGCGCCGAGGCCGGCCACGTGTGCTTCGCCTTTCTCGAGTGCGGCCGTGCGGGTCGACGCATCGGCGATGAAGCGCACCACGACGCGATCGAGGTAGGGCAGGCCCTTGCGCCAGTAGTTGGGGTTCTTGTCGAGGCGGACCAGCTCGCCCCGACGCCACTCGACGAACTTGAACGGGCCCGATCCGATCGGCTGGTTGGCGTTCGGGTGGGCCTTGATGTCGCCCTGACCGTAGATGTGCTTGGGCAGCATCGGGCTCTCGTAGCCGGACAGTGCCTTCATCAGGTAGGGCGCCGGCTTGGCCAGCCGGAATATCACCGTCGTGGCGTCAGGCGTGTCGACCGCGGTGACTTCACGGAAGGTGGAGATGCCGCGCGGGTGGTTCTTCTTCAGCACCTCCATCACGGTGAACTGCACGTCGGCCGAGGTCAGCGGCTTGCCGTCGTGGAACTGCACGTCACTCCGCAGCTTGAAGGTGATCGTCTTGCCATCGGGCGCGACCGTCCAGCTCTCGGCCAGGCTCGCCTTGGGCTTCAGGTCGAAGCCGTACTCCAGCAGGCCGTCGAACACCTTCGCGGTCACCTGACCGATCGGGCCCGCGGTGCTGATGTAGGGCGCGAGGTTAGGCGGTTCGGGCTGAGTGATCTGCACCAGCGTGCCACCGGGCTTCTGGGCCGAGGCCGGTGCGCTCAGGGCGAACGCGAACGCGGCACATGCCGCGACGATCAGGGAACGGGACATGGCTGGAAGTCCTTCGAGAGGAATGGTGCCGCGAGGGGGGGCTCCGAAGCACTATAGAGAAGGCCTCGTTTGGGCGGCAAGTAGCCCTGTATGCGCGAGACGCGGTGCATGCGGCCCCAAGGTGGGGCGGACGGTCGCCTCGGGCGCGCCGCGAATCGTGACGGATTCA
>CAIUGQ010000043.1 GCA_903898725.1 uncultured Burkholderiales bacterium
CCGGCGTGCTCGCCGGCTGCGGCGACAAGCCCGCGGCGCAGGCCCCGGCGGCACCGGCTGCATCGGCCGCCTCGAAGGCGGGCGCCGCGCCGGCCGACCCGAACGTCGTCGCCGCGCCGGCGGCGCTCGCCGAGCGGCTCGAGCTCGCACGCGTCGAGCCGCGAGCCGTCGCCGAACCGCTGTCGGTGGTCGGTCGCATCGACTTCGACGAGCAGTCGGTCGCGCGGATCGGTGCGAGCGTGACCGGGCGCATCACCGACCTGGCCGGCGCGCTCGGCCAGTCGGTCCGCGCCGGTCAGGTGCTGGCGCAGCTGCACAGCACCGAACTCGGCGGCGCGCAGCGCGCCTACCTGAAGGCCCATGCGCAGCAGGAGCTGGCGACCAAGGCGGTCGAGCGGGCGCGCCTGCTGCTGGCGGCCGACGTGATCGGATCGGCCGAGCTGCAGCGCCGCGAGAACGAGTTGCAGGTCGCGGTGGTCGAGCGGCGCGCCGCCGCCGACCAGCTCCGGGTGATGGGCATGAAGCCCGATGCGATCGAGCAGACGATCCGGACGGGCTCGATCACCTCGACCTCGCCGGTGGTCAGCACCGTCAGCGGCGTGATCGTCGAGCGCAAGGTCAACAAGGGCCAGGTCGTGCAGCCGGCCGACGTGATGTTCGTGGTCGCGGACCTGTCGCGGGTCTGGGTGGTCGCGCAGGTTCCCGAATCGCAGATCGGGCAGGTGCAGCCCGGGCAGGCGGTCACGGTGGAGGTGACCAGCCAGCCCGAGCCGCTGCGCGGTCGCGTCGCCTGGGTCGCCGACACGGTGAATCCCGAGACCCGCACGGTCACCGTGCGCACCGAGGTCGACAACCCCCGGCGCACGCTCAAGCCCGCCATGCTCGCCAACGTGAGCATCGAGCCCGCGAAGGTCGAGCGGCTCGTCGTGCCCGCCTCGGCGGTGATCCGCGAGAACAACCTCGACCATGTGTTCGTGCGGGCCGCGGACGGCCGCTTCCGCCTGACCGGCGTGACCCTGGCCGACGAGTCGGGCGGTCTGCGCATCGTGCAGTCCGGCCTCAAGGGCGGCGAGGAGATCGTCGCCCAGGGCGGCTTCCACCTCAACAACGAGCGCAAGCGCGCCGAGCTGGAGGGATCGTGATCGAGTCCCTCGTTCGTGGGGCGCTCGCGCAGCGCCTGATCGTCGCCGTCCTCGCGGTGGTCCTGTTCGCCTTCGGGCTGGACGCGGCCCGCAAGCTGTCGCTCGACGCCTTCCCAGACGTCACCAACGTCCAGGTCCAGATCGCCACCGAGGCGGCGGGCCGCTCGCCCGAGGAGGTGGAGCGGTTCGCGACCGTGCCGATCGAGATCGGCATGACCGGCCTGCCCGGACTGGTCGAGCTGCGCTCGCTCAACCGCGCCGGCCTCTCGCTGATCACGCTGGTGTTCACCGAGGAGACCGACGTGTTCTTCGCGCGGCAGCTCGTGATGGAGCGCCTGCTCGAGATCACGCCGCGTCTGCCGCAGGGCATCGTCCCCATCCTCGGACCGGTGTCGACCGGCCTCGGCGAGGTCTACCAGTACACGCTCGAGCGGCCCGACGACGGTGACCGCGAGCTCTCGGTCGAGGAGCTGACCGAGCGCAGGACCGTGCAGGACTGGGTGCTGCGGCCGCTGCTGCGCTCGATTCCCGGTGTGGCCGAGATCAACTCGCAGGGCGGCTACGAGAAGCAGTACCAGGTGCTGGTGGCACCCGAGAAGCTGCGCTACTACGGGATCTCGATCCAGGAGGTGTTTCAGGCGCTGGCCAGCAACAACGCGAACTCCGGCGGCGGCGTGCTGCCGCGTTTCGCCGAGCAGTACCTGATCCGCGGCATCGGCCTGGTCCAGGACGTGGGCGACATCGAGAGCATCGTGCTGCGCGAGTTCCAGGGCACGCCGGTCTACATCCGCGACGTGGCCGAGGTCCGGATCGGTTCGGCGGTGCGGGTCGGATCGGTCATCAAGAACGGCGTGACCGAGTCGGTGGGGGGCATC
>CAIUGQ010000044.1 GCA_903898725.1 uncultured Burkholderiales bacterium
GGCGCCGTCGCCGTGGCCGGCGCATCGGCCGCAGCGGCGAGTGCCGGTCGCGAGCCGCCCGGCTGCGGCGGCAGATCGGCGGGCGGGGCGGGCGACAGGGACGGCCGCGGTGACGGCGCGAGCGGCGCTTCGGCCGCAGGGGCGGGCGCTGCGGGGGCAGGGGACGACGGCTCGCGCACGGGCGCCGAGGCCTTCGGCGTCGGCTCGGGGGCGGTCGGCGCACGCGTTGGTGGCGTGCGCGCTTCGCGCGGCGGGGCGGGCGGTGGCTCGGGACGCGAGGCCTCGGGAGGCCGGGGCAGGGGGGCGGGCAGCGGAACAGGCGCGGGCGGGGGCTCGACCAGGCGTGCGGTCACCGGATCCGGGCGGACCGGTCGCGGCGGGAGTCCGCTCGCGAACAGTCCGAGCATCGCGATTCCGACCAGGGCGTGGATCCCCACCGCGCCGGCCGCAGCGGTGACGCGGCGCGCATCCATGGCCGGATTATAGTCGGCGGCCGGGGGGCGACCGCAGCGGGCGTCGCGCCTCCTGCTGGCGCACCGTGCGCCACGCCGGTGCGGTGGCCGGCGTCGAACGATGCGTGGCGCCGGCCCGGCCGGGGCTCAGCGCGGCTTGCCGAGCACCAGGGTCCAGTAGGTCCCGTAGGCGTCGTTGGGGCTCGTCGACTCGGTCCGTGCGAGGCCGAACTCGGTGAATCGCGGATCGAGCAGGGCCGTGCAGTGGCTGCGGCTGCGCAGCCATCCGACGACCGCCTCCTCGAGCCGGGAATGCCCGGCGGCGAGGTTCTCGCCGATCACCTGCCAGCGGTAGCCGGTGGCGTCGACCCGCTCGCGGACCGTGGTGCCATCGGTGCCGACATGGTCGAACATCCGGGTCCGGGCCATCTGCTCGCCGTGTCGGCTGGCGGCCTCGCCGAGCTGAGGGTTCCAGCGCAGCGGCGGCCGGCCGGTCGCGAGCGAACCGTTCCCGGGGCTGGCGCTCGCCAGCACGCGAGGACGGCCTTCGCAATCGGCGATCTGTTCGCGTACGCCGTTGAGCACGAGATCGGCCAGCGTTCGCAGCGATTCGTCCGAACCTTCCGCGGCCCGGACCGGGTCGGGTGCGCCCGCCAGGGTGATGCCGAGCGCGCCTGCCACGCAGAGAGCCCGCAGTGATCCGTCGAGTCGCATCCGTTCGTGTCGTCCGCGTCGGCCGGAGCCGGGACCGGGTGTGGTGATGAGACGACGTTGTATCGGGGCAACGAAGAGGGGGCGAGCGACCGCCGATGAGCGTGTCGCGCCGAGGGACCGGCGGTCGATGTGCTTGTACGAGCGGTCGCCTGGAGAAGTGGGCCGAAGCGGTCGGCCTTCTCGACGGATCCCGGCGCCGTGCTGGGCCCTCCGACTTCAGCAGGGCGGGGTGTTTCGCAGGCCGAGCACGTCCTGCATGTCGAACAGTCCGGCACCGCGCGTCGACAGGAATCGGCAGGCCCGCAGGGCGCCCTGCGCGTAGGTGGCGCGGCTGCCCGATCGGTGGGTGATCTCGATGCGTTCGCCCGTGCCGGCGAACAGCACGGTGTGGTCGCCGACGATGTCTCCGCCACGGACCACCGAGAAGCCGATCGTGCCCGGCTCGCGCTCGCCGGTGACCCCGTGGCGGGTCCAGGTGGCGAGCTCGTCGAGGTCACGGCCCAGGGCGCCGGCGATCGCCCGTCCCATGCCCAGGGCCGTGCCCGAGGGCGCGTCGACCTTGTGCCGGTGATGGGCCTCGATGACCTCGATGTCGTAGCCGTCGCGCAGCAGCGCGGCCGCAACCTCGAGGAGCCTGAAGGTGACGTTCACGCCGACGCTCATGTTCGGCGCGAAGACCACGCCGATCCGCTCGGCTGCGGTCGCGATCGCGCGGCGGCCGGCCTCGTCGAATCCGGTGGTGCCGATGACCATGCGCACGCCACGGGCCGAGCACTCGCCCAGGTGGTGCAGCGTGCCCTCGGGACGGGTGAAGTCGATCAGGACGTCGGCGCGCTCGAGGGCAGCGCCGAGGTCGTCCGTGACCGTGACGCCGGTCGGCCGGCCGAGCGACTCGCCGGCGTCGCGACCCAGCCCCGGTGAGCCGGGCACGTCCAGCGCCCCCGCGAGTTCGGCGTCCGGGGCGTCGAGCACGGTCTCGACCAGCATCCGGCCCATCCGTCCGGATGCGCCGGCGATCGCCACGCGCACGCTCACCGGAAGCGCCCCTGCTTGCGCCGGTAGCCGGGCAGGGCGGGATCCGAGCCCTCGTCCGAGGCGGGCAGCGCATCGGACTCGATGCGCGCGACGCGGCCTTCGGCGAAGAACACCGTGGCGCGGCGAAGGTCTGCGGCCCCGTTCGGATGCTGGAAGCGGAACACGTAGTCCCAGCGGTCGGGGCGGAACGGATCGACCAGCAGCGGCGTGCCGAGCGCGAAGCGCACCTGCTCGCGCGACATGCCGTCCTTCACCTGCGCGAGCATCGTCTGGTCGACGTAGTTGCCTTGCGGCACGTCGATCCGGTACGGCGCGAAAAGTCCGCTGCTGGCACGGTTCGAGGACGAGCAGCCGGCGGTCGCGGTGACGAGCGCACCGGCGGCGAGGACGAGCGTGGCGAGGCGCAATGGCCGCGATTGGGGCATGGGCGGGCGCAGCGGCGGTTCCGGCAAAGTCGCTATGATACGCGTTCGCCCGGCGTGGCCCGCCGCGTGTCCCCACCTCCCAGCGCGACGTTTCCGGAGCCCCTCGGTGCCGACGCCGAACGAACTCAAGAGCATGGGCCTGAAGGCCACGCTGCCCCGGCTCAAGATCCTCGAGATCTTCCAGGGCCGGCGCCTGCACCGGCACATGAGCGCCGAGGACGTCTATCGCGAACTGCTCGCGGAGCACCAGGACATCGGGCTGGCCACCGTCTACCGGGTGCTCACCCAGTTCGAGCAGGCCGGCATCCTCAAGCGCAGCAACTTCGAGTCCGGCAAGGCGATCTACGAACTTGACGAGGGGCAGCACCACGACCACCTCGTCTGTCTCCAGTGCGGCCGCGTCGAGGAGTTCTTCGACGAAGAGATCGAGCGTCGTCAGCATCTGGTCGCCCAGGAGCGCGGCTTCGCGCTGCAGGACCATGCGCTCGCCCTCTACGCGAACTGCACGAAGACCGACTGCCCCCACCGCGGATGAGGGCCGACTCCGGCCTGCGGACGGCTACTCCAACGGCATGGTTATTGCTAAGGTAGGGTCATGAGTGCATCCGCCCTGACTCCCCTCCCGCCGCCTCCGGGCGTGTTCGACGAGATGCTGGACGCCGGACTCGTGCCGCGCGCCCACTACGCCGCCTACGCCGACTGGCTCGCGCACATGTCGCCGGAGCAGATGGCCGGCAAGCGTGCCGAGGCCGACCTGATCTTCCGGCGCATCGGCATCACCTTCTCGGTCTACGGCGAGGAGGGCGGGACCGAGCGCCTGATCCCGTCCGACGTCGTGCCCCGGATCATCGCCGCCGACGAGTGGGAGCGCCTGGAGCGCGGCCTGATCCAGCGGGTCACAGCGATCAACCGCTTCCTCGCCGACATCTACCATGGCCAGGAGATCCTCAAGGCGGGCCTGATCCCCGAGGACCAGATCGTCGCCAACGACCAGTTCGCGGTCGCGATGATCGGCACCAAGGTGCCGCGCGACATCTACGCGCACATCGTCGGCGTCGACATCGTGCGTCACGGGGACGGCAGCTACTACGTGCTCGAGGACAACCTGAGGGTGCCCTCCGGCGTGTCGTACATGCTGAGCAACCGCAAGATGATGATGCGGCTGTTCCCGGACCTCTTCCGCCGCTACCACGTGCGGCCGGTCGAGCACTATCCCGCGCTGCTGCTCCAGACGCTGCGCGCAGCCGCCGAGACCGACTCGCCGACGGTGGTGCTGCTGACGCCGGGCCGCTTCAACAGCGCCTACTTCGAGCATGCGTTCCTCGCGCAGCAGATGGGCGTCGAACTCGTCGAAGGCCAGGACCTGTTCGTCAAGGACGCGTGCGTCTTCATGCGCACGACCGACGGGCCGAAGCGCGTCGACGTGATCTACCGTCGCCTCGACGCCGACTTCCTCGATCCGCTCGCCTTCAGGCCCGACTCGATGCTCGGCGTGCCGGGCCTGCTCGCGGCCTACCGGCTGGGCAACGTCGTGATCTGCAACGCGGTGGGCACCGGCGTGGCCGACGACAAGTCGATCTACCCGTACGTGCCGGAGATGGTGCGCTTCTACCTCGGCGAAGAGCCGATCCTGAAGAACGTGCCGACCTGGCAGTGCCGCAAGCCGGACGACCTCGCCCACGTGCTCTCCAGGCTCGACGAGCTCGTCGTCAAGGAGGTCCACGGCGCCGGCGGCTACGGCATGCTCGTCGGACCGACCAGCAGCAAGGCCGAGATCGAGGCGTTCCGTCGCGTGCTGGTCGCCAACCCGGGCAACTACATCGCGCAGCCCACGCTCGCGCTGTCGTCGTGCCCGACCTTCGTCGAGGAGGGCGTCGCGCCGCGGCACATCGACCTGCGTCCCTTCGTGCTGGTCGGCCGCGAGACGCGGATCGTGCCCGGCGGACTGACCCGGGTCGCGCTGCGCCGAGGTTCGCTGGTGGTGAATTCGTCGCAGGGCGGCGGGACCAAGGACACCTGGGTCGTCGATGTCGGCAGCGACACCGATCCTGACACCGACGCCACCGCGTCGACCGGTGCCTGAGGGAGGCCGACGCCATGCTGTCCCGAGTCGCCTCCCACCTGTACTGGCTGTCCCGCTACCTCGAGCGCGCCGAGAACATGGCGCGCATCCTCGACGTCGGCGCCTCGCTCGCGCTGCTGTCGGGCGCCGGCGACGAGCGCGCCGCGAGCGAGCCGCTGATCATCACCGACACCCTCGAGTCGTTCGGCGCGACCGGCATGCCGCTCACGCCCGAGCACGTCGCGCGCTATCTCGCGTGGAGCCCGGACAACCCGTCGTCGATCGTCAACTGCCTCGAGGCGAGCCGCGAGAACGCGCGTGCAGTGCGCGGTTCCATCACCTCAGAGATGTGGGAGAACATCAACGACACCTGGCTGCAGCTCGCGGCCAAGCGCCAGGGCGGCGCGGAGCCGGTCGATGCGGCGTTCTTCGACTGGGTCAAGGAACGCTCGCACCTGTTCCGCGGCATCACCTTCGCGACGATCCGCCGCGACCAGCCGTATCAGTTCATCCGGCTCGGCACCTTTCTCGAGCGGGCGGACAACACCGCGCGGATCCTGTCGGTCAAGCAGGCGCGCCAGGCCGCCGAATCGGGTGGTGACGGCCTGACCGACTACTACCGCCTGAGCGCGGTGCTGCGCTCGGTGAGCTCGCTCGAGGCCTATCGCGACACCTACCGCGACGCGATCGACGCGCGTCGCGTGGCCGAACTGCTGATCTTCGATCCGTCGCTGCCGCGTTCACTGCGGTTCTGCTTCGACGAGGTGGTCCGCAACCTGGGCGAACTGCCGCATGCGCCCGCGCGTGCCGCGCGCCGACTGGCGGCCCACATCCTCGCGCTGCTCGAGCACGGCGAACTGGAGGACGTCTACGGCGTGGGGCTCGACGCCTTCCTCGAACGCTTCCTCAAGAACAACATCCGGCTCGGCGAGGCGGTTCAGGCCGCCTACATGGAGATGAAGTGAGATGCTGCTGTCGGTCTGGCATTCAACGGTGTATCGCTACGCGACCGAGGTGGCTCGCAGCACGCAGTACATCCGCCTGAGCCCTGCCGCGACACCGCGCCAGCGCGTGATCGAATGGAAGGTCGAGCTGCCGGTGCCGGCGGTCACCATGACCGACGCGTTCGACAATCTCACCCACGTGCTGACGCTCGACGCGCCGCATCAGGAGATCCGTCTGATCGCACGCGGACGTGTCGAGGTCGACGAGACCGACGACGGCGAGCCGGCGGGCCGCATCAATCCCAGGGTGTTCCTGCGTGACACGCCGCTGACCGCCGCGGACGACGCGATCCGTGCCTTCATCGGCCCGCTGCGCGCGATGGTGAAGTCGCGCCCGCTGATGGGCGTGACCGACCTGATGCATGCGCTGATCGAGCGCATGCCGTACGAGAAGGGCCACACCTCGGTCGACACCACGGCAGCCCAGGGCTTCGCGGCCGGTCGCGGCGTCTGCCAGGACCACGCCCATGTGTTCGTCGCCTGCTGCCGCGAACTCGGCATCCCCGCCCGTTACGTGAGCGGGTACGTCTACACCACCGATCGCCAGACCGTCGCGAGCCATGCCTGGGCCGAGGCCTGGCTGTCCAACCGCTGGATCGCCTTCGACGTGAGCAATGCCGGCAAGGCCGGCGAGGCACACCTCAAGCTCGCCGTCGGCCTCGACTACCTCGACGCCTGCCCGGTCCGCGGCGTGCGCCTCGGTGGCGGCGAGGAAGAACTGCACACCACCGCCCGCGTGGAAGCTCAGGTCCAGGTCCAGGTCCAGGCACAGGTACAGGGCCAGACGCAGGTGCAGTGAGGCGCCGCCGTCGGGCGCCGCCGGTCCGCCGTTCCGCGCTCAGCGGTGGCATCGACCCCCGAAGGCGCCGGGGCCGGGCGGTATCATCGCCCGGCGCCCCCGCGCCGCCGTCGGCGGCACCGGCCGCGCGGACGTCGCTCCCCCGCCATGACCTACTGTGTCGCGATGGCCCTCGACGAGGGCCTGCTGTTCGCCTCCGACTCCCGCACCAATGCCGGCGTCGACCACGTCTCGACGTTCTCGAAGATGACCGTGCTCGAGGCGCCGGGCGAGCGGGTCCTGGTGCTGCTGAACTCCGGCAACCTCGCAACCACCCAGACCACGGTCAGCACGCTTCGCAAGTCGATCGGCACCGATGCGCCCAACCTGATGTCGGCGACCAGCCTGTTCGACTGCGCGGCGCTTGTGGGCGAGACGGTCAGTCAGGTGATCTCCTATCACGGTGCGCGCCAGCCTCAGCAGGCGAGCGTCGATTTCAGCTGCAACTTCCTCGTCGGCGGCCAGATCGCCGGCGAGCGCCCGCGTCTGTTCCTCGTCTACCCGGAAGGCAACTTCATCGAGGCGACCGAGGACACGCCGTTCTTCCAGATCGGCGAGAGCAAGTACGGCAAGCCGATCATCGACCGCGTCGTCAAGCCGCAGACGACGATGGCCGAGGCGATGAAGTGTGCCCTCGTGTCCTTCGATTCGACGATGCGCTCGAACCTCTCCGTCGGTCTGCCGCTCGACGTCGCACTGGTCAGGACCGACGCGCTGCGGGTCACGTTCCGGCATCGCGTGGACGCCGATGACCGCTATTTCGCGTCGATCAGGCAGGGCTGGAGCCAGGGCCTGAAGAAGGTGTTCAACGAGCTGCCCGGACCCGACTGGCTCAAGCTCGGCTGAACGCGACGCGCCGGGCGCTCGCGGCGCCCGTGTCTGCCGGTCAGCCCAGCAGTTCGCGGGCGTGCTTGCGGGTGGTGGCCGTGATCTCGATACCGCCGAGCATGCGTGCGATCTCCTCGATGCGCCGGCCTCGGTCGAGCCGCTCGATCAGGCTGGTGGTGCGGGCGTCGACTTCCCGCTTGGCCACCGAGAAATGCTGGTTGGCCTTGGCCGCGACCTGCGGCAGGTGGGTCACGCAGAGCACCTGCCGTGTCTCCCCAAGACGTCGCATCAGCTCGCCGATCACCTCGGCGACGCCGCCGCCGACACCGGAGTCGGCCTCGTCGAAGATCAGCGTGGCGACGGGGTTGGCCTGAGCGGCCAGCTCGCTGATCGCGAGACTGATCCTCGACAGCTCGCCGCCCGAGGCGACCTTGCCGAGCGCGCGTGGCGTGGCGCCGGCATGGCCGGCGACCCGGAAGTCGACGCGGTCGATGCCGTGGGCCGCCGGCTCGCCGCGCTCGATCGCGATGTGGAGTCGGCCGCCCTGCATGCCGAGACGACCGATCCGCTCGGACACGCCCGCCGACAGGGCCTTGGCCGCGAGCGTCCGCCGCTGCGACAGCGCTGCGGCCAGCCGGTCGAACTCGATGCGCGCCGCCTCGACCCGCTGCGACAGCGCCTCGACGTCCTGGGCCTGCGCCGCATCGGCGAGGCGCGCCCGCAAGGTGGCGTACTCGTCGGCGAGCCGCTCGGGCGGCAGCTTGAACTTGCGGCCGGCGGCGAAGAGCACGCCGGTGCGGGTCTCGATGGCGGCCAGTCGCTCGGGGTCGAGGTCGACCCGGTCGGCGTAGGCCGACAGCGTCGACCCGGCCTCGCCGGCCTGGATGGCCGCGGTCTCGATCATCTCGAGCACCGGGGACAGCGTGGCATCGACCGCGGCCAGCGCCTTGAGCTTCTGATGGACCGCCTGCAGCCGGTCGGCGATCGCCTCGTCGCCGTCGGCGAGGGCATCGGCGAGCCCTCGCGCACCTTCGATAAGCGTGGCGGCATGCGCGAGCCGCTTCTGCTCGGCTGCGAGCTCCTCCCATTCGCCCGGCACCGGCGCGACCAGGGCGAGCTCGTCCACCTGCCACTGCAGCCGCTCGCGTTCGAGCGAGAGCTCGCGGGCGCTGCCGCGGGCGCGTTCCAGGTCGCGCTCGAGCGTTCGCCACGCAGCATGGGCCCGTCCGACCGCGGCGAGCTCGGCCGCGACGTCCGCGAACCGATCGAGCAGTCCGCGCTGCCCGTCGGGCCGCAGCAGCGACTGCGAGGCGTGCTGGCCGTGCACCTCGATCAGCCCGTCGCCAATCTCGCGCAGCTGTGCGACGGTGGCCGGATGGCCGTTGACCAGTGCGCGCGAGCGGCCGTCGGCCTCGACCACGCGGCGCAGCAGCACCAGACCGGGATCGCCAGAGAGGTCGCGTTCGGCGAGCCAGGCGTCGAGTCGCGCGTCGGTGGTGAACTCGGCGACGATGTCGGCCCGGCCGGCACCTTCCCGCACCACGCTCGGATCGGCGCGGGTGCCGGTGGCCAGGCCGAGGGCATCGATCAGGATCGACTTGCCCGCACCCGTCTCGCCGGACAGCACGGTGAAGCCCGGACCGAACTCCAGCTCGACGGCCTCGACGATGACGAAGTCGCGCAGACGCAGTGCGGTGAGCATCGCGGATTCAGGAGCGCGGTGCGAGGCTGGGCATCTCGTGCCAGTTGAGCTTGGAGCGCAGCGTCGCGTAGTAGCTGTAGCCGCTCGGGTGCAGGAAGCGCGCGCTGTACGCGGCGCGCCGCACCTCGATCACGTCGCCGATCTGCAGGTCCACGAAGGTCTGCATGTCGCAGTTCAGCCTGGGCTCGCGGCCATCGGCGACGCTCATGCTGATGACGGACGAGGCGGGCAGCACGATCGGGCGGTTCGAGAGCGCCTGCGGTGCGACCGGCACCAGCACCAGTCCGTCCAGGGACGGGTGCAGGATCGGCCCGGCGCACGAGAGGGCGTAGGCGGTGGAGCCGGTCGGCGTGGCGACGATCAGTCCGTCGGCGCGCTGGCTGTACATGTAGAGGCCGTCGACATGGACCTGCACGTCGATCATGCCGGCCCGCGAGCTGCGGCTGACCACGACGTCGTTGACCGCGCTGGCCTCGAAGACCACGCCGCCGTCGCGGGTGACCCGGGCCTGGAGGATCGAGCGGTCCTCGGCCTCGAAGTGGCCGTCGAGCACGGCACCGAGCGCGTCGGACCACTGCAGCAGCGGGATGTCGGTGATGAAGCCGAGCCGGCCGTGGTTGATGCCGACCAGCGGCACGCCATGCGGCGCGAGCTCGCGGGCGATCCCGAGCATCGTGCCGTCGCCGCCGACGATGACGGCCAGGTCGGCCGACTCGCCGATCTCGCGAATGTCCGCGGTGGGCAGGCCGCGCAGGCCGAGCGTGCCCGCGATCCCGGCCTCGTACAGCACGCGCAGGCCGCGCTGATGGAGGAAGGCACCGATCTCGCCCAGCGTCTGGGACGTGCCGTCGGACTGCTGCTTGCCGAACAGCGCGATGGTCTTGAACGGTGAGGGCATGGCGCCATTTCACCACAGTTTCCCGGCGGCCCCGCCACGGACGGCCTAGGCCCGAAGACCAGGATGCGGCGATGCCGGCGGCACGGCCAGCCCCCCGCCCGGGACGCCGGCGTTGGCAACTCCTGCGATTCGGTCTATAAATCCCCCCATGCTGGACCCGCGCGCTAGGACTCTCCTCAAGACCCTGATCGAACGGTACATCGCCGACGGCCAACCGGTCGGCTCCCGTACGCTCTCGCGATATTCCGGTCTCGACCTGTCGCCGGCCACCGTGCGCAACGTGATGGCCGATCTCGAGGATCTCGGCCTGATCACCAGTCCGCACACCTCGGCGGGTCGCATCCCGACCCCGCGCGGCTACCGGCTGTTCGTCGATCGCCTGATCACCGTGCAGCCGCTGGAGGTCGAACATGCCGAGCGCCTGCACGGCAAGATCCTGGCCGACGAGCCGCAGCGGGTGCTGACCCAGGCCGCGCATCTGCTCTCGAACCTCACCCAGTTCGCAGGCGTGGTGATGACGCCGCGCCGCAGCTCGAGCTTCAAGCAGGTCGAGTTCCTGAGGCTGGCGGACAAGCGGGTGCTGCTGATCATCGTCACCCCCGAGGGCGACGTGCAGAACCGGATCCTGCACGCCGACCGCGAGTACACGCACAGCGAGCTCACCGAGGCCTCGAACTACATCAACCAGCATTTCGCCGGGCAGGACTTCGAGACCATCCGGCAGCGCCTGCGGCACGAGCTGACGAGCCTGCGCGACGACATCACGGGCCTGCTCCACAAGGCGGTCGCCGCCGGCAACGAGGCGGCCGCAGAGAAGGCCGAGACGCTGATGATCAGCGGCGAACGCAATCTGGTGGCGGTGCACGAGCTGTCGGACAACATGGACCGGCTGCGCCAGCTCTTCGGGCTCTTCGAGCAGAAGACCGGGCTGGTGCAGCTGCTCGATGCGAGCAGCCACGCCGAGGGCGTGCAGATCTTCATCGGCGGCGAGTCGCAGCTGGTGCCGATGGACCAGCTCTCGTTCGTCGTCGCCCCGTACGGCGCCGACGGCAAGATCGTCGGCACGCTCGGTGTCATCGGCCCGACGCGCATGGCGTACGAGCGGGTGATCCCGATCGTCGACATCACCGCCAAACTCGTCTCGAGCGCATTGAGCCACGGCTGAAAGCCGTGGGGCTGAAAGCCGTGGGGCTGAAAGCCGTGGGGGTGAAAGCCATGCACCGGCTCCGTCCGGGAGCCCTCAGCCCAGCGGGTTGACTGCCTGCATCGGAATGGATGTAGCATGGCGCTCCCGGTGCGGCTCCGTCGCCCGGCAGGAACCGAGGTGCCGCGCGATCCCGATGCGGCACCCATCGAGGAGATCCAGACTGTGGCGTCCGTAGCGATCGAGCGCGTAGAGAAGGCGTTCGGCCAGACCAAGGTGATCCGCGGCGTCGACGTCGGCATCGAAGACGGCGAGTTCTGCGTGCTGGTGGGCCCGTCGGGCTGCGGCAAGTCGACGCTGCTGCGAATGATCGCGGGGCTCGAGGAGATCAGCGGCGGACAGATCCGCATCGGCGCGAAGGTCGTCAACGACGTTCCGCCGAAGGAGCGGGACATCGCGATGGTCTTCCAGAACTACGCGCTGTATCCGCACATGAAGGTCCGCGAGAACATGGCCTTCGCGCTGATGCTCGCCAAGCGCCCGCAGTCCGAGATCGACAAGCGCGTCGGCGAGGCGGCCTCCATCCTGGGCCTCGAACCCTATCTCGACCGGTATCCCCGGCAGCTCTCGGGCGGCCAGCGCCAGCGCGTCGCGATGGGGCGCGCGATCGTCCGCGACCCGCAGGTGGTCCTCTTCGACGAGCCGCTGTCGAACCTCGACGCCAAGCTGCGGGTGCAGATGCGCACCGAGATCAAGGCGCTGCACCAGCGCCTGAAGACGACGTCGATCTACGTCACGCACGACCAGATCGAGGCGATGACGATGGCCGACAAGATCGTGGTGATGCGCGACGGCATCGTCGAGCAGACCGGCAGCCCGCTGCAGCTCTACGACAACCCCGTCAACACCTTCGTGGCCGGCTTCATCGGCTCACCGGCGATGAATCTCGTCGCGGGGACCTGGGAGCAGGGCGGCGTGCGGATCGGCGACGTCCACATCGCCGTGGCCCGCCCGATGCGGGCGGACAACGGTCAGAAGGTGCTGCTCGGCTCGCGTCCCGAACATCTCGCGCCGACCGCGGGCGGGGGGCTCGGCGCGCGCGTCGAGGTCATCGAGCCGACCGGTGCCGACACCCTCCTGATGTGCACGCTCGGCGGACAGGAACTGACCGTCGTCGTGCGCGACCGCGTGACGCTGCGGCCGGGCGATCCGGTCCAGCTCGCGCCCGAACTGGACAAGCTTCACGTGTTCGACGCCGCCAGCGGACGCAGCCTGGCGGCATGATCGCGGCCGGCGCCGGTGCGCCGGACCGGCCGGGCCGCGACCCGGCACCCCCACCCAAGAGGGAAGGAGACCCACGATGACGACTCGAGACAATCCCCGCCGTACTCTGCTCAAGGCCGGAACCGGTGCCGCGATCGGCGCAGGTGCCATGATGGGCGCGCCCGCGGTCCACGCGCAGGCCACCTGGAACAACGTGCCCGAGAAGGGCGCGAAGCTGCGCGTGCTGCGCTGGAGCCGCTTCGTCCAGGGCGACATCGACGCCTACATGGCGAACGTCAAGAAGTTCACCGAGAAGACCGGCATCGAGGTCCGCGTGGACAACGAGGGCTGGGAGGACGTGCGTCCGAAGGCGGCCGTCGCCGCCAACGTCGGCAGCGGCCCCGACATCATCCTGTCGACCAACGACGACGCCAATCTGTACCCGGACAAGCTGGTCGACGTCACCGACCTGTGCGAGTACCTCGGCAAGAAGTACGGCGGCTGGTACGAGGGCTGCGAGGCCTACCTGCGCCC
>CAIUGQ010000045.1 GCA_903898725.1 uncultured Burkholderiales bacterium
CGCCGCCAGCCGCGCGTGCCGGTGCCGGCCGTCCGGCCCCGGGCCGGCCGGCCATCGGACGGGCCGGCGTGCGCGCGGGCGGTCGGGCGGGCGTACGGGCAGGGGGTGTCGGCGAGCGGGCGGCCATCGTCGGAGAGGGTCCTGGTGCAGTGCGCGTCTCGGGCAAATCCTAGCCGCTTTCGCGCGGCGCGATTGCCGTGGTCGACCAACGGGTGGTATTTTGGTCAACCAGATCTCGTCCTCCGATCTGCACCGCCCCACCCGACCCGACCCGACCCGCTGCACGACGTGACCGCCCCGCTGCCGCCCCGCCTCGATCTGCTGCTCACCGGTGTCGACATCGTCACCGGCGAGCCCGGCCGGCCCGAACTGCGCGACGCGACGCTCGGCGTGCTCGCCGGCCGCATCGCCTGGCTCGGCGACGCCCCGCCGCCCGGACTCCCCGTCGCGCAGACCCTCGCGCTGCCCGGTCGCGTCGTCACGCCCGGCTTCGTCAACGTCCACAACCACGCGATCCTGACGATGGTGCGCGGTGTCGCCGCCGACCTCGGCTTCGCGCCCTCGTACACGCCCGGCATCCCGAAGGGCACCGACGTCACGCCCGACCAGGCCCGCGCGTTCGCCCGGCTCGGTGCCTGCGAGATGCTGCTGTCCGGCTCGACGCTGGTCGGCGACAACTTCGTGCACGCCGACGTCACCACCGAGGCGATGGCCGAACTCGGCCTGCGGCTGGCACCGAGCTGGCGCGTGCACGACGTCGACTTCGCCCGCGTCGCGCACGGCGAATGGCGCTTCGATCCGGCGATCGGACGGCGCACCCTCGACGGCGCGCTCGCGCTCGCCGAGCGCTGGCGCGGTCATCCGCGCATCACGCCGAACATCGGCGCGCACGCGGCGGACACCTGCAGCGAGGACTTCCTGCGCGAGATCGCGGCGGCCTCGTCATCGCTCGACCTGCGGGTGAACACCCACCTCGGCCAGAGCGAGGTCGAGGTCGAGCGGGTGCGCGCGCGTACCGGCCGCACGTCCACGCAGGTGTTCGAGGACACCGGCCTGCTCGGCCCGAGGCTGATGGGCGGGCACTGCATCTACCTGAGCGACGACGACATCGCGCGGATGGCGCGCGCCGGCGCCCATGCGATCCACATCCCGAAGTGCAACGCCGCCTCCGGGCGCCTCGCGCCGACGCCGAAGCTCGCCGCCGCCGGCGTCAACATCGCGCTCGCCACCGACACCCAGCACGGCGACATGGTCGAGCTGATGCGCTGGGCGCTCGCCACCGCGCGCGTGCAGCGCGGCGGCGTCGACGATGACTGGCAGCCGGCGCACGTCTTCGGCATGGCGACGATGGGCGGCGCGCGCGCGCTGGGACTGGCCGACTCGATCGGCAGCCTCGCGATCGGCAAGTGCGCCGACTTCGTCGTCTTCGATTTCCGGCGGCCCCATCTGGTGCCGCGCGTGGACCTGCTGGGCAACCTCGTGCACACCGCACAGGGCCGCGACGTCGAGCACGTCGCGGTCGACGGCGAGTGGCTGGTGCGCGATTCGCGCCCCACGAGGATCGATCTCGGGCGCGTCTGCGCCGAGGCCGAGCAGGCCGCGCGCGAGCTGTGGGGCGCCGCGGGCAGGTCCTACTGGGAGCCACGACGATGACACCCCTCCTCCGCCTCCGGCACCTCGCGGTCGCCGCCCTCCTCACCACCCCCGTGCTGCTCGCCGGCCCAGCCGTCGCGCAGGACGCGCCCTGGCCGAGCAAGCCGGTGCGCATCGTCGTGCCGTTCCCGCCGGGCGGTGCGGCCGACACCTTCGCGCGGCTGGTCGCCGAGCAGGCCGGCAAGTCCATCGGCCAGCCGGTGCTCGCCGAGAACCGGCCCGGCGCCGGCGGCCAGATCGCCACCGACTTCGTCGCCAAGGCCGCGCCCGACGGCCATACCTTCCTGATCGTCACCGTCGGCCACGCGGTGAAC
>CAIUGQ010000046.1 GCA_903898725.1 uncultured Burkholderiales bacterium
CGCAGGACGACACCAACGCGCGGCTCACCGTGAGCTTCCTGCCCGCGCTGCTGCGCTGGCTGCCCGTGGGCCGCGGCAACTACTGGGTGATCGAGCTGGACCCGGCGTACCGATGGGTGATGGTCGGCGAGCCGCGCCGCGAGTACCTGTGGGTGCTCGCACGCGAGCCGGCGCTGCCGGCGGGCACGCTCGAGTCGCTGCTCGGGCGCGCCCGCGAGGCGGGCTTCCCGGTCGAGCGCGTGATGCTCAGCGCGCAGCGCCCCCCACCGGGTCCGGCGAAGTGAGCAGCGCCGCGGTGTGCTCGCCCAGTCGCGGCGCACGCCCCGGCGCTTCGGGCGCACGGCGGTCCCACTTCGCGCCCGGACCGATGTCGAGCACCGCCCCGCCGGGATAGTCGACACGCGTCACCGGCGCCGTCGCGAGCCCGCCCTGCGACCACTCGCCCATGAACTCCGCGAGCGAGCGCACGCGTGCGGCGGGCACCCCGAGCGCGGCGAGCGCGGTCTCAAGCGCGACGGCCTCGTGCTGCGCGAACGCCGCCACGAGCCGGGCGTGCAGCGCGCCGGCGTCGCGCGCCACCACGAAGCCCGCGCCGCGCGCGAGGGCCTCGACGTCGAGCAGCGCCGCATCCTGCAGCACCCATTCGATGCCGAGCGCGCGGCACAGCGTCGCGAACTGCGCCGGCGTGTTCGCCGCAGTCGCGATCCAGCCGTCCGAGCACCGGAAGGTCGCCGCCCCGGGGCTGCCCGAGAAGCCGCGGTTGCCGGGCCGCGGCCGATCGCGTCCCTCGAACGCCGCCTGCACCGCGGGCGACAGCATCAGGTGGGCGGCCGCCTGCACCATCGACACGTCGAGGTACGCACCCTCGCCGGAGCGTGCGCGCCGCAGCAGCGCCGCCAGCACCGACTGCGCGGCCACCATGCCGGCGGCTGCATCGATCACCGGAAAGCCGACCTTCACCGGCGGGTCGCCCTCCTCGCCCTGCAGCGACATCATCCCGGTGAACGCCTGCACCACATGGTCGTACGCACCGCGCGGCCCCCACTCGCCCTCCTGCCCGTAGCCCGAGATCGACGCGTAGACGACCGACGGGTTGAGCGCGCGCACCGCGTCGTAGCCGAGCCCGAGCCGCTCGACGACGCCGGGCCGGAAGTTCTCGATGAACACGTCGGCCTCGCGCGCGAGCGCGAGCAGCGCGGCCACGCCCGCGGGCGTCTTGAGGTCGACGACGACCGAGCGCTTGCCCGCGTTGATCGTCGCGAAGCCCACCGACACCCCTGCATCGACCGCTGTGCGTCCGCCACCGGCCCGAAGCACGTCGCCGCCCTCGGGCTCGACCTTCACGACGTCCGCGCCGTAGTGCGCCAGGTAGTGGCCGCAGGTCGGCCCCGCGATCACGTGCGACAGGTCGACGACCCGCATGCCTTCCATCGGCTTCATGACGGCGTGGCCCCCACCAGCTTGACGATCCGTGTCCACTTCTCGACCTCGGCGCGCATGAACTCGGCGAACGCCGCCGGCGAGGCCGACAGCACGACGTCGGTGCCGCTCTGCTCGTAGAACTCGCGCACGACCGGCGACTCGTGGGCGGCGCGCGTGGTGGCGGCCAGCCGGTCGATCACCTCGCGCGGCGTGCCCGCCGGCGTCCAGAAGCCACTCCACGACTCCTGCACCATCAGCTCCGAGCCGAACAGCTCGCGCAGGGTCGGCACCTCGGGCAGCGGCCGGATGCGCTGCGCGGTGGTGACCGCGAGCGGCCTCACCTTGCCCTGCACGATCGCGGGCATCGCGGTCGACGCGATCGGGAACGCGAACTGCACCTGTCCGCCGAGCAGCCCCGGCACGATCTCCACCGAGCCGCGGAACGGCACGTGCACCGCATCGAGCTCGAGCACCTTGCACAGGGTGCCGCCCGCGAGGTGCGCGGCCGTGCCCACGCCGCCCGAGCCGTAGTTGAACGCCGAGGGCTTGGCCTTCACCGCGGCGGCCAGCTCCCGGGCGCTGCGGTAGGGCGCGTCGGCGGGCACGACCAGCACCGCGCCGCCGCTCGAGACCTGGGTGATGGCGTCGAAGCTCCTGAGCGGGTCGAACTTCACCGCCGGCTGCATCGCCTTGTTGATGAGGTGCGTGCTGCTGCCGATCAGCACCGTGTAGCCGTCGGGCGGCAGCGTCGCCACCACCTCGCCCGCGACGATGCCGCCGGCGCCGACCTTGTTCTCGACGATCACGTTGACGCCGAGCGCTCGGGCGAGCTCGGGCGCGAGCTTGCGCGCCTGCAGGTCGGGGCCGCCGCCCGCCGCGTAGGGCACGACGAGCCGCACGGGGCGAGTCGGCCAGCTCGACTGCGCGGCGCCCGGGCCGGCGGCAGCGGCGAGCGCCAGGCCCGCGGCATGGCCGAGCCAGTGTCGGCGAGAGGGGTCGGTCATCGGCGTCTCCTGCGGTGGATCCAGGTTGACCTGTCATAACAGGTCGACATAGGATACGGCCAGCCGAGGAGGCATGGCGAGCCGACGCGCAGACGCGGTGCGCACGAGCCCGCCCGGAGGAGACACCCCCATGACCGACGACACCCGGAGCCATCCCGGCTTCGGCGGCCGCATCGGCCGCACCCGCGAGCAGTCCGAGGCCTGGTGGCCGCCGGTCGCCGGCGCGCCGCCCGGCAGCCCGAACGTCGTCGTGATCTACATGGACGACATGGGCTGGGCCGATGTCGGCTGCTACGGCTCCGAGATCGAGACGCCGAACATCGACGCCCTCGCCGCGCGCGGGCTGCGCTTCAACCACTACACGACGCATCCGATCTGCTCGCCGGCGCGTGCCGCGCTGCTGACCGGCCGCAACGCGCACTCGGTGGCCACCGGCTGGCTGTCGAACAACAACCCGGGCTTCCCCGGCTACTCGGGCGACATCCCGCTCGCCGCGCCGACCCTCGCCGAGACGCTGCGCGCCGCCGGCTGGGCGACCATCGGCATCGGCAAGTGGCACAACGCGACCAACGGCGCGACACCCAACGCGCACTGGCCCACCGCCCGCGGCTTCGACCGGTTCTACGGCTTCCTCGAGGGCGAGACCAGCTACTTCTTTCCCGCGCGCATCGTCCACAACAACATCGTCGCGCCGATCGACCAGTACCCGGCCGACTACTACGCGACCGACGACTGGACCGACCACGCGATTCGCTTCGTGCGCGAGGTCCGCAACGAGCGGCCCGCGCAGCCGTTCTTCCTCTACCTCGCGTACAACGCGGTGCACGGTCCGCTGCAGGCGAAGGACGTCGACCTCGCGAAGTACCGCGGCCGCTACGACGCCGGCTGGGACGCGCTGCGCGCGGCGCGCCTGGCCAGGCAGAAGGCGCTCGGCCTCGTGCCGGCCGACACCGCGCTGTCGCCGCGCGACCCGTCCGTGCCCGCCTGGGACGACGTGCCCGACGACCAGCGGGCGATGTTCGTGCGGCACATGGAGACCTATGCCGCGATGCTCGACTGCGTCGACCAGAACGTCGGCCGGCTGACGGACCTGCTGCGCGAGCTGGGCGAGCTCGACAACACCATCGTCGTCTTCTCGTCGGACAACGGCGGCACCAGCTCGGGCGGCCCGACGGGCGCGCTCTGGTTCAACCGGCGCTTCGCCGGCCTGGCCCCGCTGCCGGTCGAGTCCGACCTCGAGCGTCAGGACTGGATCGGCACCGGCCGCACCGCGGCGCTCTACCCGATGGGCTGGGGCCAGGTCAGCAACACGCCGTTCCCCTCGTACAAGACCTACACCGGCGGCGGCGGACGGCGGGTGAGCTTCATCGTGTCCTGGCCGAAGGGCATCACCGACGCGGGCGCGGTCCGCACGCAGTTCGCGCATGTCACCGACGTGATGCCGACGCTGCTCGAGCTCACCGGGGCGCCGCCGCTCACGGTCTCGCACGGCGAGCCCGCGTGGCCGATGCAGGGCGCGAGCCTCGCCTCCGTGATGCGTTCGGTCGAGGCGCCCGCGCCGCGCACCGAGCAGTACTACGAGTGCTGGGCGAACCGCGCGTACTGGCGCGACGGCTGGATCGCGGTCTCGCTGCAGAAGCGCGGCGGCGAGATCGACTTCGACAGCTGGACGCTGCACCACCAGCCGAGCGACTTCTCCGAATCGGTCGACGTCGCGGCCGAGCACCCCGAGGTGCTGCGCTCGCTCGTCGAGGCCTTCGACGCGGCGGCCTGGGCGAACACGGTCTATCCGCTCGACAACCGCGCCCCGATCCAGAAGTTCAACCAGCTGCCGCCCCACCAGCGCCCGCCCGCCGCCGGCAACCGGCGCCGCTTCGTGCCGGGCGGCCAGACCGTGCACCGCGGCACGATCGTGCCGCTGATCACCGACCGGAGCTTTCGCATCGAGGTGCGCATCGAGCACGGCGCGCGCGATGCGGGCGTGCTGTTCGCGATCGGCGAGGTGATCGGCGGCATGGTGCTGTGGGTCGAGGACGGCGCGCTGCGCTTCCTCTACAACGGCTTCGGCGAGTTCAGCGAGCTGGCCGCGCGGCCGCTCGCCGCCGGCGCACGCACCGTCGGCCTCGAGTACGAGGCGCTCGGCGGACGACGCGGCCGCGGCCGCCTGTTCGCCGGCGACGGCACGCACGGCGAGTGGGGCGGCCTGTCGCCCTCGCTGATGATGGGCTTCCACGAGGGCCTGGACATCGGCCTGGAACGCCGGGCCCCGGTCAACTGGCCGCTGTGGGAGCAGCACGGCGCGTACCGCTACGGCGGCACGATCCACGACCTCACCATCGAGTCGGGCGCGTTCGCGCCGGACGCACCGCACGCGAAGGGATGACGCCGCCGTGAACGACCACCCGCTGCCGTACTGTCCGATGCAGGCTGACGCCGGACGCGCCGGCCGGCGGCGTGCGCTGCACGGCCTGTCGGCCGCCGCGCTGGGTGCGCTCGCACCGGCGGTGCGTGCGCAGGAGGTCTGGCCGTCGCGGCCGCTGCGCCTGGTCGTGCCGTTCGCGCCCGGCGGCATCAGCGACATCATGGCGCGCACGGTAGGCAAGGCGCTCGGCGAATCGCTCGGACAGTCGGTGCTCGTCGAGAACCGCCCGGGCGGGGGCACCGTCACCGGTACCGAGGCGGTGGTCCGCGCCAAGCCCGACGGGTACACGCTGCTGCTGGTGTCCGCGCCCATCGCCACCAACCCCGGCCTCTATCCGAAGCTGCCCTACGACGCGCTGCGCGACCTCGCGCCGCTGATCGCGCTGTCGGCGCAGGGCTTCGTGGTCTCGGTCCATCCGAAGCAGCCGTGGCGCGGCTTCGGCGAGCTGATGGCGGCCGCGCGCACCGCCGAGATCCCGTACGCCTCGCCCGGCATCGGCACGCTGATGCACCTCACCGGACAGCTCGCCTACGCCGAGTACGGCACGCGCTTCATCCACGTGCCCTACAAGGGCAGCGGCCCGGCGCTGCAGGACGCGATCAGCGGCCAGGTGCCGGTGATCGTCGATCCGGCCTCGACCTCGCTGCAGCCGCTGCGCGCCGGCCAGCTCCGCGCGCTCGCGGTCACGCATCCGACACGGCTGTCGAACCTGCCCGACGTGCCGACGGTGCGCGAGCTCGGCTTCCCGAAGCTCGAGGCCGCCGCCTTCTCCGGCCTGATGCTGCCGGCCGGCACGCCCGCGCCGATCGTCGCCCGCCTGCATGCCGAGCTGGCCCGCGCGCTCGAGAGCACCGAGGTGCGCGAGCGTCTCGTCGTGCAGCTCGGCCAGACGCTGCCCGGCGGCTCGCCCGAGGACTTCGGCCGCACGATCCGCACCGAGACCGAACGCTGGGCGCCGCTGGTGCGGCGTCTGGGCATCACTGCAGACTGACCCGACCGACCCGGTCCATCCCCCCCGACAGTCCATCACCCCCGACAAGACAGGAGCCTCGCCCATGACCTCGTCTCGCCTCGTCGCTGCCGGCAGCCGCCGCACCCTCATCAAGGCCGCGACCGCCGCGGCGACCCTGGCCGCCGTCGGCACCGCGCGCGCGCAGGCCTGGCCTGCGGGCAAGCCGATCCGCCTCGTGCTGCCCAGCGGCGCCGGCGGCGGCGCCGACATCTTCGGCCGCTTCATGGCCGAGTGGCTGTCGAAGGAACTCGGCACCAACGTGATCGTCGACAACAAGCCCGGCGCCAACGGCCTGCTCGCCACGCAGGAAGTCGCGCGCGCCGCGCCCGACGGCTTCACGCTGCTGGTCTCGTTCACCGGGGCCACCGTCGCGAACAAGCTGCTGATGCTCAAGCCGCCCGTGGATCCGCTGAACGACATCGTGCCCATCGCCCGCATCGGCGGCGGGGGCGGCAACATGGTGGTGGTGAACCCCTCGCTGCCGGTGAAGAACATGCGCGAGCTGGTCGAGTACGTGAAGACGCGCAACGACCTGTCGTACGCATCGTGGGGCATCGGCTCGGGCGGTCATCTGGCGATGGAGTCGCTCAAGATGCAGTCGGGCATGAAGATGGTCCACGTGCCCTACAAGACCGTCGCGCAGATCCCGCCGGACGTGATCTCGGGCGTGATGCCGATCGCGACGATCGACGCCGCCTCCCCGCTGCCGCACCTGCGCTCCGGTCGGATGCGGGCGATCGGCACGCTGTCGGGCGAGCGGCTGCCGCAGATCAAGGACATCCCGACCGTGATGGAGCAGGGCTTCAAGCTCGACGCGTTCCCCTGGTACGGCCTGTTCGGGCCGAAGGGGCTGCCGCGCGAGATCGTCGAGCGCATGAACGCGACGCTCAACCGCTGGATGGTGCTGCCGGAGGTGGCCGAGTTCTTCGACCAGAAGCAGAACGGGCCGGCGCCGAAGCCGCTGACGGTCGCCGAGTTCGAGAAGCTGATCCAGAGCGACCTGGTGAGCTGGAAGCAGCTGATCGACGTGGCGGGCGTCAAGCCGGAGTGAGCGCAGCCGGTGCCCGGCGCGAGCCGGGTGCCGTGAACGAGGAGAGCCGCATGACCGACACCGCCTTCCAGGGCCGCATCGGCCGCACCGCCGCCGAGTCGCAGCCCTGGTGGCCGCCCGAGCCGCGGCCCGCCACCGGTGCGCCGAACGTGGTCGTCGTGGTGTTCGACGACGTGGGCTTCGCGCAATGGGGCTGCTACGGCTCGACCCTCGCCACGCCGCGGATCGACGCGCTCGCCGCCGCCGGCCTGCGCTTCACCAACTTCCACACCACGGCGCTGTGCTCGCCCACACGCGCGTGCATGCTGACCGGCCGCAACCACCACGCGGTGGGCATGCGCGCGATCTCCAACTTCGACACCGGCTTTCCGAACATGCGCGGCGCGATCCCGAAGAGCGCCGCGACGCTCGCCGAGGTGCTGCGCGCCCAGGGCTACGGCACCTTCATGGTCGGCAAGTGGCACCTCGCGCCGATGCACGAGGCCGGCCCCGCGGGCCCGTTCCGCAACTGGCCGCTGGCCCGCGGCTTCGACCGGTTCTACGGCTTCCTGCAGGGCGAGACCGACCAGTTCCGGCCGGAGCTGGTGCAGGACAACCACTATGTCGACGCGCCGGCGCGCGCCGAGGACGGCTACCACCTGACCGAGGACCTGATCGACCGCGCGATCGCCTATGCGTCCGACCACGTGTCGGCCGCGCCCGATCGCCCGTTCTTCACCTACCTCGCCTTCGGCGCCTGCCACGCGCCGCACCAGGCGCCGGATGCCTACCTCGCGCGCTGGCGCGGGAAGTTCGACGCCGGCTGGGACGTGATGCGCGAGCACTGGTTCGAACGCCAGAAGGCGATGGGCGTGGTGCCCGCGGACACCGTGCTGCCGCCGCCCAACGCCGGCGTGCCCGCGTGGACCGAGCTCACCGACAACGAGCGCCGCTTCGCCGCGCGGCTGATGGAGGCCTTCGCGGCCTTCCTCGAGCACACCGACGAGCACCTCGGCCGCTATGTCGATGCGCTGCGCGAGATGGGGCAGCTCGAGAACACGCTGCTGGTCGTGATGAGCGACAACGGTGCCAGCCAGGAGGGCGGGCGCACCGGCATCCTCGACGAGATGATGTACTTCAACGGCATGAAGCAGGATGTCGATCAGGCCGTCGAGCGGCTCGACCTGATCGGCACCGCCGACAGCCACACCAACTATCCGTGGGGCTGGGCGATGTGCGGCAACACGCCGCTCAAGCGCTACAAGCAGAACACACACGCCGGCGGCGTGCGCGATCCCTTCGTCGTGCACTGGCCGGCACGCGTGAAGGACACGGGCGGCATCCGGCGCCAGTTCCACCATGTCGTCGACATCGCGCCCACGGTGCTCGAGATCCTCGGCATCGAGGCGCCCGCCGAGGTCGACGGCGTGCCCCAGCAGCCGATGCACGGCACCTCGATGGCCTACGCGCTGGCCGACGGCGCGGCCGGCGTGCCGACGAGGAAGGGCACGCAGTACTTCGAGATGTTCGGGCATCGCGGCCTCTGGCACGACGGCTGGAAGGCGGTGTGCTTCCACGCGCAGGGTGCCGACTACGACACCGAGACCTGGGAGCTCTACCACGCGGACGCCGACGCCTCGGAATCGAACGACCTCGCGGCCGCGCATCCGGAGCGCCTGCGCGCGCTCGTCGCGCTGTGGTGGGAGGAGGCCGCGCGCCACGGCGTGCTGCCGCTCGACGACCGTCGCGGCGCCGAGCTCTTTCGCTCCGCGCAGGCGCGCGGCGGCGCGAACGCGAAGCGCGACCGTTGGGACCTGTACCCGCCGGTCTCGCGCTACAACGCCGACGTCGCGCCCTCGACCGGCACGCGGCCCTTCATGCTCACCGCCGACGTGACGCTGGGCGAGGGCCGCGAAGGCGCAATCGTCGCGCGCGGCAGCTCCAACGGCGGCTTCGCGTTCTACGTGCGCGAGCGCAGGCTGGTGTTCGATTACAACCACTTCCACGCGCACACCCGCGTGGCCTCGACGGTCGAGCTGCCTTCCGGGCCGTGCACCGTCGGCCTGCGGATGGACCGCGAAGGCCGCAGCGGCACCGCGACACTGCTGCTCGACGGTGCCGAGGTCGGCTCGGTGGTGATCCCCGAGATGGCCGCGATGGTGTCGTCGACCGGCATGGACGTGGGGCGCTCGACGGCGCCGGTGTGTCATGACTACGCGCCGCCGTTCGAGTTCCAGGGGCGGATCCGGCGGGTGGTGTTCGACATCCGGCCGAGGACGCCGAAGACCGAGCGGCGCGAGGCGCTGTCGACGGAACGCAGGGTGCAGGGGCAGCAGTAGGGGGCTGGCCTGCCCGCGCAATCGCCACGATGACCCTAGCAACGACCCGACCGACCCGCGCCGCATCACCGGCCCCCGCGCGCGCCGCCCTGCTCGGCCTGCTGCTCGCTGCCGCGCTCGCCACGCCGCTCCCCGCGCGTGCACAGACCGCCCCGTCCCCCGCCGAAGCCGCCGCCTACACCGGCCTGCACGCCGCCGCCCACCGCGGCGATGCCGCTGCGGTCACCCGCCTCGCCGCCGCCGACCGCCGCGGCCTCGA
>CAIUGQ010000047.1 GCA_903898725.1 uncultured Burkholderiales bacterium
CCGGGTACGTCGTTCCTAGCCCACGCGCCGCAAGGCGCGCCCCGCGTGGGCGTTCACGGTCAGCCCGCGCTCGGCGGCCAGCACGCCGGCCAGGTACACCGCATCGATGCCGCTGCTGGGCTGCGAGGGCGTGGCGTAGTCGGCGCGGTCCAGCACGCGGTCCGCATCGAACAGCACCAGGTCCGCCGCCCAGCCCGGCTGGATCCGGCCGCGGGCGGCCCGCTGCGGCGTGGCGCGGTCCAGCCCGAAGCGCGCCGCCGGCCAGGCCGTCATCTTGCGCACCGCGGTTTCCAGCGGGAACAGGCCGTGGTGGCGGGCATAGCGTCCGAGCACACGGGGAAAGCTGCCCCACAGGCGCGGGTGCGGATGCGGATCGCCGGGCAGGCCGTCCGAGCCGATCATCGCCAGCGGGTGACTCATGATGCGGCGCACGTCGGCCTCGTCCATCGAGAAGGTCACGACGCCTGCCGGCACGAGCTGCTCGGCCATCGCCTGCGGCGTGAGCCCGCGCTCCTTCGCCATCTGGAACAGCGAGCGGCCGGCCGCCGCGGGCTCGGCGCTCGACCAGGTGACGAGCACCTCGCGCGACAGGTGGACCCGATCCGGAATCAGCATGGTGCTGCCGGCGTCGTACGGATAGCAGTCGAGGCAGACATCCTGCTGCAGGCTGGCCGCCTCGATCAGGGCGAGTGTCCGGGTCGACCGCCCGTGGTTGGCCTGGCCCGACACCTTGTGGTGCGAGATCACCAGGGGCGCATTCGAGCCTCGGCCCACCTCGAAGGCCTCCTCCAGCGCCGCTTCGATGTGGGCCGCGTCGTCGCGGATGTGCATCGTCAGCAGCCCGCCCGCGGGGCCGAGCGGACGGGCCACGGCGATCAGCTCCTGCGTCGTCGCGGCGCGGGCCGGCGGATAGAAGACCCCGGTCGACAGCCCCCAGGCGCCCTGGCGCAGGGCCGCGCCGACATCCGATGCCATGGCCTCGGCCTGTGCGTCGGTCGCCTCCCGCTCCAGGTCCGGCAGGTGCTTGACCCGCAGGCTGGTGTGGCCCAGCAGGGCCGCCACGTTGCACACCGGCGGCTGCGCGGCCAGGGCGTTCAGGTAGGCCGCCATGCTGGCGAAGCGGAAGGCCTCGCGCTCGAGCAGGTTCAGCGGCGCGGGCAGGTCACGACCGTCGCCGGCGTCCAGCGG
Organism: uncultured Burkholderiales bacterium; assembly: GCA_903898725.1. Classification (GTDB taxonomy): domain Bacteria; phylum Pseudomonadota; class Gammaproteobacteria; order Burkholderiales; family Burkholderiaceae_E; genus UBA4615. The sequence goes on from CAIUGQ010000047.1 coordinate 1,189, forward strand.
CGCCAGGCTGAGGCCGCAGTTGCCCGTCACCACCGTGGTCACGCCCTGCGAGAGCTTGGGATGGGCCTGGTCCAGCGGTGCCCGCGCCAGCATCAGCGCGTCGTCGTGCGTGTGGACGTCGATGAAGCCCGGTGCCAGGACGCGTCCGTCGCAGGCCACCACCTGCCGGGCGGCGGCAGGCCGACCCGGGTCCGAGGCCTCGCGGATGTCGACGATCAGCCCGCCCTCCACGGCGACGTCGGCGAGTCGCGACGGCGAGCCGCTGCCATCGATCACGCGGGCGCCACGGAAGAGCAGGTCATGCATCCGATCGATGGTGCGCAGTGCGGCGGGGAGCGTCCAATCGATTTATCGGAGGCTATTTATCGTTTCTTGCATGGTGGGTTGCGGTCGGACGTCG
>CAIUGQ010000048.1 GCA_903898725.1 uncultured Burkholderiales bacterium
CGCCCGCGGCGCCCGCGGCGCCCGCCGCCACGGCGCCGATCGTCGCCAAGGTCTACGTCGACAGCGGCGCGACCGCCCTGCCGGCCGATGCCGCCGCCGCGCTGCAGCCGGTGGCCGACGCCGCCCGCGCCCGCGCCGAGGCGCGGATCGCGATCTCCGGCTTCCACGACAAGACCGGCAACCCCGAGCAGAACGCCGAACTCGCCAAGAAGCGCGCCTTCGCCGTGCGCGACGCGCTGGTGGCGGCGGGCATCGCCGAGACCCGGATCGAGCTGCGCAAGCCCGAAGAGGCGCAAGGCGACGGCAACGACCGCGAGGCGCGCCGCGTCGAGGCCACGCTCGAGTGAGCCCTGGGGCCGCGCGCCGCGCGGCCCAGTCAGCCGGCGTCGCGCCTGAACACCCAGGTGCGGGCGTCCGAGGCCGTCGCATCGAACGCCCAGCCGTCGGCATCGAAGGCCTTGAGATCGTCCGGCACGTCGATGCGCCGGTCGATCGCCCACCGGGTCATCGCGCCGCGCGCGCGCTTGGCGTTGAACGAGATCACCTTCCACGCCCCGGCGCGCCGGTCCTGGAACACCGGCTGCACGACCGGCGCCCGCAGCGCGGCCAGGTCGACCGACCGGAAGTACTCCTCCGAGGCGAGGTTGACCAGCGTGCCGCCGCCGGCGTCACGGAGCGCCCGCTTGAGCGCCCGCGCGGGCCGATCGCCCCAGAATGCATACAGGTCGCGTCCGCGCTCGTTCTCGAGGCGGGTGCCCATCTCGAGCCGGTGCGGCTGCATCGCGTCGAGCGGACGCAGCACGCCGTACAGGCCCGAGAGGATGCGCACGCGCTGCTGCGCGAACGCGAGCGACTCGGCATCGAGCGCACGGGCGCCGAGGCCGTCGTAGACGTCGCCGTCGAACGCGAGCCCGCAGGACGCTGGGCCTGCGGCTTCGGCGCCGCACGGTACGCCGCGTAGCGGGCGACGTTGAGCGCGGCGAGCGGATCGCTGAGGTCCATCAGCGAGGCCACCTCGGCAGGAGACAGTTCGCGCAGCCGGGCGACGAGGCGACGCGCGTCGGTCGCGAACTCGGGGCGGGTCGGTTCGACCTCGAGGATCGGCGACGTGTAGTCGAGCGTCTTGGCGGGCGACAGCACGATCAGCATGCGAGCGGGTCCTGGTGGGTGCCCGGGGCACGGGCGGCGGCATTATAGGGGCGACGATGACGACCGCGACCTTGACCACGACGGCGACTCCGCCGGCCGCCGACGGCACGACCGGCGCGATGCCGCTGGCGCCTCGGACGCCCGGATCCCAGCTGATTCTCGACACCAACGTCTGGCTCGACTGGCTGGTGTTCGACGATCCGCGTCTGGCGGCGCTCGCCGTCGAGGTCGAGGCCGGCCGGCTGCGCCTGCACGCCACCGCGCCGATGCTCGACGAGTTCGCCGCGGTCGTCACGCGGCCGCACTTCGGCCTCGACGCCGAAGGCCGCACGCGGGCCTGCGAGCGCCAGCGCGCCTCGGTCGTGCTGCACGCGCCTGCACCCGACTGCCGGCTGCCGTGCTCGGACCCCGACGATCGGATGTTCATCGACCTCGCCGTCGCGCTTCGGGTCGACTGGCTGCTGTCGCGCGACAAGGCCCTGCTGCGGCTGCGCCGCATCGCGGGGCGGCGCTTCGCGGTCCGGATCGGCACGCCCGAGGACTGGCGGGCCGCTCAGACCCCCACCCTATAATCGGCCGATCGCCCGAGACCGACCATGAACGCACCCGGCACGCCCCCCGCCCCGGTCCTCGAGACCAAGATGCCCAAGGTGGGCACCACCATCTTCACCGTGATGTCCGCCCTCGCCGCCGAGCGCGGTGCGGTCAACCTCGGTCAGGGCTTCCCCGACTTCGACTGCGATCCGAAGCTGGTCGACGCGGTCACCGCCGCGATGCGGGCCGGCCACAACCAGTATCCGCCGATGGCCGGCGTCCCGGCGCTGCGCCGTGCGATCTCGGACAAGGTGGCGAAGCTCTACGGCCGCCGCTACGACCCCGACAGCGAGATCACCGTCACCGCGGGTGCCACGCAGGCGATCTTCACCGCGATCCTCGCGATCGTCCGCACGGGCGACGAGGTGATCGTCGTCGAGCCGTCCTACGACAGCTACATCCCCAACATCGAACTCACCGGGGGCATCGCGGTGCGCGTGGCGATGACGGCGGACTTCCGCGTCGACTGGGACGGCGTCGAACGCGCGGTCACGCCGCGCACCCGCGCGATCCTCGTCAACTCGCCGCACAACCCCAGCGGCCAGACCCTGTCCGACGCCGACATGCGGCGGCTCGAATCGATCGCGGTCGACCGGGGCCTGTTCGTGATCTCCGACGAGGTCTACGAGCACATGGTCTTCGACGGCGAGCCGCACCGCTCGGCATGCAGCTACCCGGCGCTCGCCGAGCGGTCATTCGTCGTGTCCTCGTTCGGCAAGACCTATCACGTCACCGGCTGGAAGGTCGCCTACTGCGCGGCACCGCCCGCGCTGTCGGCGGAGTTCCGCAAGGTCCACCAGTTCAACGTCTTCACCGTCAGCACGCCGGTGCAGCACGGCCTGGCCGCCTACATGGCCGACCCCGCGCCCTACCTCGAGCTCGGCGCGTTCTACCAGCGCAAGCGCGACCTGTTCCGCGCCGGCCTCGCGGGCACGCGCTTCCGGCTCTACCCCGGACAGGGCACCTACTTCCAGATGGTCGACTACACGGCGATCTCGGACCTGCCCGAAGCGGAGTTCGCGAAGTGGCTGACCTCCGAGATCGGGGTGGCCGCGATCCCGCTGTCGGCGTTCTACGCGGAGCCCGTCGAGCACGGCATCGTGCGCTTCTGCTTCGCGAAGAAGGACGAGACGCTGCGCCTCGCCCTCGAGCGGCTCTCCAGGCTCTAGGCATGATCCCTCTAGACCCGCGCGGCGACGCCCGACGCCGGACCTTCACCGCGCTTCTCGCTGCGGCCGGCCTGGCCGGGCTCGGCACGACCGCCTGCGGCTCGCTGCTGCCGCCGGCCGACCTGAAGCCGCCCACGGTCGCGTTCTCCGACCTGTCGATCGACGCCGTCTCCGCCGAGCGCGTGCGCTTCACGGTCCGCGTCGAGACGCAGAATCCGAACGCTGTCGACCTGCCGCTGTCGAACCTGTACTTCGACCTGGCGATCCTCGGCAAGCCGCTGGCGCTCGGCAAGGTCGCCGAGCCGCGCTTCGTGCTGCCCGCCGGCGGCAGCAAGACGCTCCCGGTGGCGCTCGACGTCGCCACCGCCGACCTGCGCTCGGTGATCGCACGGCTGGTCGCCGGCCCGCCGCCCGAGACCGTCTGGGAGCTCAAGGGCACGGTCAACTGGGGCGCCTCGCCACTGCCGCTGCCGTTCTCGCGGCGCGGTGACGCGAGCAGCCTGCGCCGGCTGCGCGAGCTGCTCCTGCGGGGCTGACGCCCGGCGCGCCACCGCCCATGGACGAACGCCCCGCCGCGGCCCGCGGCCACCGCAGGCCTGTGCGCTGGGACCTGTTCTGCCGCGTCGTCGACAACTACGGCGACGCCGGCTTCTGCTGGCGGCTCGCGCGGCAGCTCGCGCATGAGCACGGCCTGCAGGTGCGCCTGTGGATCGACGACCTGACGACGCTGCGGGCCCTGCAGTCCGGCGCCTCGGCCGGTTCGAGCTGCGACGGCGTCCGCATCGAGGCCTGGATCGACGACGATCCGCGGCTCGTCGCCCCCGCCCCCGACGAGATCGCCGACGTGGTCGTGGGCGCGCTCGCCTGCACGCTGCCCGACGGCTATCGCGCGGCGATGGCAGTGCGCCGACCGGTCTGGATCGATCTCGAGTACCTGTCGGCCGAAGGGTGGGTGCCGTCGCACCACGGCCTGCCCTCCCCCAAGCCCGACGGCCTGGTGGAGTACTTCTTCTTTCCCGGCTTCGATGCGGCGACCGGCGGCCTGCTGCGCGAGGCCGACCTGCTGGCGCGGCACGATGCCTTCGACGCGAGCGCCCGCGCGGCCTTCCTCGCCTCGATCGGCGTGGCGCTGCCGGCGGACACGCCGCTCGCCTCGCTCTTCTGCTACGCGGACGCCCCGGCGGTGGCGCTGCTCGACGCCTTCGCCGCCCGCGACGAGGGCTGGCGCGTGCTGGTGCCGGCGGGCGTCGCGCCGGCCACTGCCGGCCATCCGGTCGCCCTCGCGGTGCCATTCGTGCCGCAGGCCGACTACGACCGGCTGCTCTGGAGCTGCTCGCTGAACTTCGTCCGCGGCGAGGAGTCCTTCGTGCGCGCGCTGTGGTCGCAGCGCCCGATGGTCTGGCAGGCGTACCGGCAGGCCGAGGACGCGCATCTGCCGAAGGTCCGCGCGTTCGTCGATCGCTGGTGCGCGAGCGCCCTGCCCGGACCCGCCGCGGCCGCGGCACTCGCCGGGATCGAAGCCGCCTGGAACGCCACGGCAGAGGCTCCCCCCGGGGCGGGTCCGGCGTCTTGCGCCTCGCCGCTGTCCCTGCCGCTGTCCCTGCCGCTGTCTCTGCCGCTGTCCCTGCCGCTGTCCCTGCCGACGGCCCTGGATGCGCTGATCGAGGCCCTGCCCGCGCTGCGCGTCGCCGCCACCCGCTGGGCACGTGCGCAAGCCGCGCACCCCGACCTCGCCGCCCGACTCGTCCGGTTCGCCACCGACAAGCTATACTAGCGGGCTAACGTAGGACATCCCTCTCGCCATGAAGACCGCCCAGGAACTGCGCACCGGCAACGTCGTGATGATCGGCACCGAGCCGATGGTCGTGCAGAAGGCCGAGTACAACAAGTCCGGCCGCAATGCCGCGGTCGTGAAGATGAAGCTCAAGAACCTGCTCAATGGGTCGAACACCGAGTCGGTCTACAAGGCCGACGAGAAGTTCGACGTGCTGATGCTGGATCGCAAGGAGTGCACCTACTCCTACTTCGCCGACCCGATGCACGTCTTCATGGACACCGAGTACAACCAGTACGAGGTCGAGGCCGAGAGCATGGGCGACGCGCTGAACTACATCGACGAGGGCATGCCCTGCGACGTGGTGTTCTACGACGGCCGCGCGATCTCGGTCGAGATGGCCAACAGCGTCGTGCGCGAGGTGGAATACACCGAGCCGGCGGTCAAGGGCGACACCTCGGGCAAGGTCATGAAGCCCGCGCGCATCAAGCCGACCGGGTTCGAACTCCCGGTCCCGGCCTTCGTCGACATCGGCGACAAGATCGAGATCGACACCCGCACCGGCGAGTACAAGAGCCGCGTCAAGTAAGGCTGCGGGCCGTCCGGATCGGCCGTCTGGCCGTCCGGACCGGACTGACCCGACGGCAGCGGAACGACAGCGGAACGAATGTGAAGACGGGCGCCCAGGCGCCCGTCTTCACGTCCGGCGGCCCGGCCGTCGCGCGATCAGGCGGTTGCGACGCCCCCGTCGCGGGCCGTCGATGCCAGCGACTTGCGCAGGCAGCGCGAGACGGTCTCGCGCAGCGTCTGCAGCGTCACCGGCTTGACCAGGTAGCTGTCGCAGCGCGACCAGGCGCCCCGCAGCAGGTCGAGCGGCCCGGTGCGACGGGTCAGCACGATCACGGGCATGCCGCGCAGCGCCGGATCACGCTTGATGTCGCGCGCCAGCCGCAGGCCCGGCATGTCGGGCAGGTCGGCCTCCATGAACACCAGTTCGTAGCGCCGGACGGCCATCACGTCGAGCGCCTCGCGACCGCTGCCCACACCTTCGCAGTCGAGCCCCATCTGGTGCAGCGCCAACGAGAGCTGCCGCCTGACCGCCGGACTCTCGTCGATCAGCAGGGCGCGGGCCCTGCGGCCCAGCAGGGTCTCGGCATCGATCTGTCCGATCCAGGCCGCGGCACTGCGCGCGATCGCCGCCGCACCCAGCCGGGCCGGACGCAGGACGTTGCGCTCGACCGTCTTGTTCAGCACGCCGAGCAGGTTGATCGCGAAGCGCTGCAGGGTCAGGTCGTCGCAGGCCCGCGTCGGATCCTCGCGACGCCCGACGGTGACGATCGGACGGTTCTCCGGCAGGCGACGCAGGGTCTGGGCGACCTCCGGCCCGCCCTTGGCGGTCATGTCGACCAGGGCGAGGTCGTAGTCGCCCGGCCCGCGGGAGACCGACAGCACGAACTGGTAGGGATTGTGCCGGGCATGCCGGAACACGATCTCGAGCACGCGCTGGAAGCGCTGCGCCAGCCCGAACGCGGCGACCCGGATCTCGGGCCGGGCCGCGTCACCCCCCTCGGGCGGCACCTCCGCCGACGTCCGGGCGGCGGTTGCGGGGGGGGCTGAGCGGGTTCCGGGCATCGGCGTGAATCGGCAGGAGGGTGTCTCGAATCCAACACGGATTCTAAACCGCCCGAGGCCTCGCTGCGCAAGGCGTTCCGCTAAAAAAACGCCTTTGTACCCAGGAAGTTACGCGCCGAACTTCACGCACCGCCAGAACTGATGACCAGCTGCAGGTCATTGTCCCGGGCGAAGTTCAGCAGAAACGCCAGCGCCATGGGTTCCACCTCGGCGATCGCGGGGTCGACCCGCACGCACTTGTGCTGTCCGAACAGCGCGGGCACGACGAAGGGGGAGTAGTGCAGGTGCGAGCGGGGGCCGCTGCCGGGAGGCTGGAAGCTGGCCATCACACCCGCCAGCCGATCGGCCCAGTCGCTCGGTCGGAACCCGCGGCCCGAGGACGTCATCCCGACGATCATGAAAGGCGTCGCCGGCGGCTGGTCGACGGAGGTCGCGGCAACGGTCGGGGACGGGGTGTCGGACGACATCGGCCGGGCGGAACGCCGGTTCGGGATACAAAGCGAAAGTATAGCGGCAGCACGGCGCGACTCGTCGGCCGATTCGCCCGCCGGGCGGAAATCCCCTAGAATTCAGCCTCTTAGGCCCGAAGCCCTGCCGCGAAGGAACCGCGATGACCGCCGCCAGCCCCGTGATGCCGACCTACGCACCGCAGCCGGTCGCCTTCGAGCGAGGGGACGGCGCGTGGCTCTACGACACCGACGGGCGGCGCTACCTCGATCTGCTCGCCGGCATCGCGGTCAACACCCTCGGCCACAACCATCCGAGACTGGTCGCGGCGATCGCCGACCAGGCCTCCAAGATCATCCACACCTCGAACCTGTTCGAGATCCCGCTGCGCCGCCAGCTCGCCCAGCGGCTGGTCGACCTGTCCGGGATGACCAACGTCTTCTTCTGCAACTCCGGGCTCGAGGCGAACGAGGCCGCGATCAAGATCGCCCGCAAGTACGGCCACGACCGGGGGATCGACCTGCCCGAGATCGTCGTCTACGAGAAGGCGTTCCACGGGCGCTCGCTGGCCACGCTGTCGGCGACCGGCAACGACAAGGTCCAGAAGGGCTTCGAGCCGCTGGTGCCCGGCTTCGTGCGGGTGCCGCTGAACGACATCGACGCGCTGAACCGGATCGCCGCCGAACGGCCGAACGTGGTCGCCGTCTTCCTGGAGGCGATCCAGGGCGAAGGCGGCATCCAGCCCGCACGCACCGAGTACCTGCGCCAGGTTCGCGCCCTGTGCGACGCCCGCGGCTGGCTGATGATGGTCGACGAGGTGCAGTGCGGCACCGGTCGGACGGGCAAGTGGTTCGCCCACCAGTGGGCGGGGATCCGCCCCGACGTCATGCCCCTGGCCAAGGGCGTCTCCTCCGGCATCCCGGTGGGCGCGGTCGTCGCGCACGGCGCCGCGGCCGAGGTGTTCAAGCCGGGCAACCACGGCACGACCTTCGGCGGCAATCCGCTCGCGATGCGGGCCGGGCTGGTCACCATCGACGTGATGGAGGAGGACGGCCTGCTCGAGCATGCGACGGCGATGGGCGAGGTCCTGATGGGCGGGCTGCGGCGCGCCCTCGCCGACCTGCCCGGCGTGCGCGAGGTGCGCGGCACGGGCCTGATGATCGGCATCGAACTCGACCGCCCCTGCAGCGAGGTGGTCGGTCTCGCGCTGAAGGCCGGACTGGTGCTCAACGTCACCGCCGACAGCGTCGTGCGCCTGCTGCCGCCGCTCATCCTGTCCCGCGAGCAGGCCGAGCTCGCCGTCGCCACGCTCGCGCCGATCCTGCGCGAGGTCGTGTCGCGCCCGGTCGCCCGGACCTGACGGACCCATGGCGATGAGCACGACCCCGATCAGGCATTTCCTGCAGTTCGTCGATTTCGATCGAACCGAGATCGAGCACCTGTTCGCGCGCACCCGCGTGATCAAGGACCGCTTCAAGCGCTACCAGCCCTACCACCCGCTGGCCGACCGCACGCTGGTGATGATCTTCGAGAAGCAGTCGACGCGTACGCGCCTGTCGTTCGAGGCCGGCATCCATCAGCTCGGCGGCGCGGGGGTCTACCTGAACACGCGCGACTCGCAGCTCGGACGCGGCGAGCCGGTGGAGGATGCCGCCCAGGTCATCTCCCGGATGTGCGACCTGGTGATGATCCGCACCTACGAGCAGTCGATCGTCGAGCGCTTCGCCGCGCACTCGAGGGTGCCGGTGATCAACGGCCTGACCAACGAGTACCACCCCTGCCAGGTGCTGGCGGACGTGTACACCTTCATCGAGCAGCGTGGCCCGATCGCCGGCCGGACCGTGGCCTGGGTCGGCGATGCGAACAACATGGCCTACACCTGGATCCAGGCGGCCGGCCTGCTCGACTTCCGGATCCGCATCTCGACGCCGCCCGGCTACCGGGTCGACCCGTCCCGGGTGTCGGCGCGCGATGCCGCGCACCTCGAATGCTTCGACGACCCGATGCAGGCATGCGCGGGCGCCGATCTGGTCAGCACCGACGTGTGGACGAGCATGGGGTTCGAGGACGAGAGCCGGGACCGGCTGACGGCCTTCGCCGACTGGCAGGTCGATGCCGACATGATGCGGCAGGCCCGACCCGAGGCGGTGTTCATGCACTGCCTGCCCGCCCACCGCGGCGAGGAAGTGTCCGCCGAGGTGATCGACGGCCCGCAGTCGGTGGTGTGGGACGAGGCCGAGAACCGTCTGCACGTGCAGAAGGCACTCATGGAGTACCTGCTGCTGGGCCGCGTCTCGGAAGGCTGAGGCGGCCCGCTCAGGGGCCCGCGGCCCCGGGCACGCTCAGCGGCACAGGTGCAGGCGTCCGCCGAGGCGCGCGACCACCGGCTCGGCCGTCACCTTGACCGGCGGCGGCAGGCGCCGACCGACCAGCGCGACCGGCTCGAGCGTGGGCATGAGCGCCACCACACGACGCGCGTGACTCAGGTGCAGGTTCAGCTTGCGGACTTCCGTCAGCACGGCACCCGTGGAGGTCGGCAGGCCTGAGTCGATCCGGCCCGAGATCTGCACCCAGCGGGGCGATCCGATCACCTGCTCGAAGAGTCCCGTCAGGCGCCGATGCCAGGCGACGCACTCGTCGAACATCGGTGCCTCGGCGAGTACCGGGAAACCGTAGCGCGGCAGGAGTTCGCGCAGGTCGCGATCGATGGACGGCTGATCGGGATCGAGCAGCGACAGCAGCGACGACGCGACGGACTTCTCGATCTGACCGGTCAGCTCGCTGACCTTGAGCAGCACGTCCTCGAAGGCCGGCCGCTCGAGCGATTTCAGGTCCTGCAGCACGTCGAAGAGCGCCTGCTTGCGCGCCCGGAGCTTGCCGCGCAGCCCGATGTGACGGGCCAGCCGCAGCTGGTAGTCAGCGTCCGTACCGATGTCGGTGTCGCGCAGCCGCATGAGCAGCCACAGGTGCTGCTCGGCCTGCGATGCGGCACGACGGATCGCCACCGGTGCGGTCAGTTCGAGATCGCGGAGCAGCCGGTTCAGTTGACCGGCTTCGAGTGCGTGCATGAGGGGACGAGCCATCGAAGTCGAGGTATTGAGGCATCTTCGACTCGACCCACCCCCTGACTTAGGCACTACGGATGGCAGGTGCGACCGCACCGATGGGCGGTGCGGCACTGCGACAGGGGTGTGGCGGACGTGCCGAATGCTCGGCGGCGGCCGCCGCGCATCCGTACGTCGGTCGGAGGCGGCCGATGCCGCCTCCGACCCGGGAACACTCAGGCCGGCTCGAGATGCTCGACGAGACGCTCGGCCAGCCGCTTGCGCGCCCGGTGCAGCCGCACCCAGACGTTGGCCTCGGTGATGTTGAGCTTCTCGCAGACCTCGGGCGTCGCGACACCTTCGATGGCCTGCATCATGAACACCGACCGCAGCCCTTCGGGCAGCCGCTCGACCTCGTCGACCAGGGCCGCATGCATCCGGCGGCGGGCCACCTCCTGGAGGGGATCGTCGTCATCCGCGGTCGTCGGCTGGATGGAGGCCGCACGCTCGAGACGCTCGTCGGACGCCTCCTGCCCTTCGTCGGCAGGCGCATCCAGCTTGACGTATCGGGTCTCGCGCCGGAACGCGTCCTGGATCTTGTGGTTCAGGATGCCGATGAGCCAGGTACGGACAGCGGATTGACCCTGGAAGCTGTGACGCGCGCTCGGTGCGGCGAGCAGCGCGTCCTGCACCGTATCCTCGGCGAGGGCCTCGTCGCGGATGCGGCGACGCGCGAAGCGAAGCATCGCGCCTCGATGCACGGCGAGGTCTGCAGTCGGGTCGAGGGCGAAGGAGGCGGACATTGCGGACTCCGGATGGGATCGGTTTCGAGCCCGGACGGATGCCGGACTCCATGAGGCTGGACTGTGCAGCCCCCGCATGGCGCCTCCATCGCGCCCGGATCTCTTTTCTGTCTCGCCGGATGTCGCCGCGGCCTCGCCGGCCCGCCGTGACCGTTTTGATATGCTGCCGCGAGCAGGGCGCGATGCGCGGCGCGCACACTCTCGCGGCTCCCGGAGAGAACGATGGAACACCGGATACTGGTGGTCGAGGATCAGAAGGACATCGCGGACCTGATCGCGATGCACGTGCGCGACCTCGGTCACCGCGTCGACTGCGTGCACGACGGCAACGCCGGACTGAAGGCCGCGCAGAGCGGTGACTACTCGATGGTCGTGCTCGACGTGATGCTGCCCGGGCGCGACGGGCTCGACGTGGTCCGCACGCTCCGCATGGAGCGCAACGCGACGCCGGTGCTGATGCTCACCGCGCGCTCGACCGAGATCGATCGCGTGCTCGGCCTGGAGCTCGGCGCCGACGACTACCTGACGAAGCCCTTCTCCATCCCCGAGCTGCAGGCCCGGGTGAAGGCCATGCTGCGTCGGCGCGACATGGCACGCCAGCCGACCGAGCCGAGCATCGAGCGGATCACCGCCGGCAACCTGGTGATCGACTGCGCGAGCCGGGACGTGAAGCTGGACGGCCGCTCGCTGCCGCTGACCTCGAAGGAGTTCGACCTGCTCGCCCACCTCGGGCGA
>CAIUGQ010000049.1 GCA_903898725.1 uncultured Burkholderiales bacterium
CTGCCCCTGCGTCTGGCTCGTCGTCATGCCGGGCTCCCCGTGTCCGTGGCCCCATCCGTCACCGCGTCGCGGACGGCGGCCAGGCGCGCCGCCTGCACCGACGCCAGCGCCTCGAGATGCTCGATCCGAAGACTCAGCGCCTGCGCGCGCGACTGGACCGGTTCAGGGACCGATACGCTCGCTGCAACGGCGGGCGCGGGCGCCGCGGCTGGCCGCGCGGCCTGCCCGATGCGATCCGACAGCACGCCCGCCAGCGCCTGCAGATGCTCGACACGCTGGCGCTCGGTGCGCAGCGCCGCATCGCGTTCGGCGATCGCGGTGGCGTCGGGCACCACCTTCTCGACCACCCGTTCGACGACCTTCTCCACGATCCGGTCGACGGGCTTCTCGACGACCTTCTCGACGACCTTCTCGACCACCTTCTCGACGATCCGATCGACCGGCTTCTCGATCACGCGATCGATGGTCCGGTTGACCACCTTCTCGACCACGCGCGGCGGCGCGGCCAGCAGCGTGTCGATGCGCGCCTGCATCGCCGGCATCGTCGCGACCTGGGCCTCGAGCTCGACGACCCGCGCGGCCTCGCCCTCGAGCGTCGCGATGCGCGCGATGTGCCGCGGGTTGTCGACCGTGCGTTCGATGATCTGGATCACCGGTTCGGTCAGCAGCCGCTGCGTCGAGCGTCCGATCCACCACGCGACCAGCCAGCCCGCAAGCGCGCCGAGCACGATCCACCAGAGCACCCCACCCAGCCAAGCCATTGCGTTCTCCCGCCCCTGAGGCTGGCGCATTGTGCCCGATCGCATCGGCCCCGCCGGGATCCGCCGCCGGCGCAGGCATCCGGTACCGCGCCTTGACACGCCGAGGCAGGCGACTCGAAGCTCGGTGCGGAGCACGCCGCAGAGCGTGGCCGCACACCCCAGACCCCCGAGGAGAGCCCCATGACCCGCAAGAACGCCGTCACCGTCGAGCGGCGCGGCCGCATCGCGACCGTCCGCTTCGATCGCGGCGAGCGCCTGAACGCGCTCGGCCCGCCGCTGATCGAGGAACTCACCGAGGTGGCGCGCTCGTTCGAGAACGACCTCGAGACCAACGTCATCGTCGTCACCGGCACGCGCGAGTGCTTCTCGTCCGGTGCGGACCTCAAGGACGGCTCGTACTGGGACCCTGAGCGCTCCGCGCTCGAGCGGCGCCACCTCATCCACGGCGGCGGCCGGCTGTGCAAGGCCTGGGAGGAACTGCCGCAGGTGACCATCGCGGCGATCTCGGGGCTGGCGGTCGGCGCGGGCTGCGCGTTCGCGCTCGCCTGCGACTGGCGGGTGATGGACCGCGACGCCTACTTCATCGTGCCCGAAGTGCGCATCGGCATGAACCTGCAGTGGAACACCGTGCCGCGGCTGGTCTCGCTGGTGGGCCCGGCGCGCGCCAAGCGGATCACGCTGCTGTGCGAGAAGATCCACGCGCCCGAGATCTTCGCCTGGGGGCTGGTCGATCGGCTGTCCGACGTGCCGGGCGGCTCGGTGGACCTCGCGCTCGTGTGGGCCGGCATCGTCGCGGAGTTCGACCCGCTGACGGTGCGGATGGTCAAGGAGGCGATCACGGTGACCGCGTCGGCGCTGGACCGCGGGCTGAGCTACGCCGATGCCGACCAGAGCATGCTCGGGTCGTC
>CAIUGQ010000050.1 GCA_903898725.1 uncultured Burkholderiales bacterium
CCGCCTTGCCGGCGAACAGCGGGCAGCCGCCCGACGCATCGGCAGGCTTGCCCTGGAACAGCGCGCAGTTGCCGCAGATCTGACCGGCGGCGTACTTCGGCTGCTTGGCCTTGTCGACCTTGGTGGCGTCGGCCTTGTAGCCGAGCGCGCTGGCCTGCGCATCGTTCTCGGCGACCATCGCCTGGGCGTGGGCCTGAGTGCCGAGCACGGCCGCGCCGGAGACACCAGCGACCTGGATGAGGAAGGTGCGACGGGGTTTCATCGAATTTTTCACGCTTTTGTCTCGAAGGGATGAAAGGAAATCGCCGGATCGGGGCGGGGTGCGCGGAGGGTAGCCCGCAGGACCGCACACCCCCTGGGGAGACCCACTACGACAGTCATGTAAACGCGCCGCGCATGCGACGCGCCGACACGGGAGGTGCATCCGATGACACGTGCCGACGGACATTGTTGCATCGCCGACGGGCGGCCGCGGTCGATCGCGGCCACCTCTGCCCTCAGAACGATCTCGGCATGCCGAGCACGTGCTCGGCCACGTAGGACAGGATGAGGTTCGTCGAGATCGGCGCGACCTGGTAGAGCCGGGTCTCGCGGAACTTGCGCTCGACGTCGTACTCGCAGGCGAAGCCGAAGCCGCCGTGGAACTGCAGGCACGCGTTGGCCGCCTCCCACGAGGCCTTGGCCGCGAGGTACTTGGCCATGTTGGCCTCCGAGCCGCAGGGCTGGTGCGCGTCGTAGAGCGCGCAGGCCTTCCAGCGCATCAGGTCCGCCGCCTCGACCTCGATGTAGCTCTCGGCGATCGGGAACTGCACGCCCTGGTTCTGCGCGATCGGGCGTCCGAAGACCTCGCGCTCCTTCGTGTACTTCACGACGCGGTCGACGAACCAGTAGCCGTCGCCGATGCACTCGGCGGCGATGAGCGTGCGCTCGGCGTTCAGGCCGTCGAGGATGTAGCGGAACCCCTTGCCGGCCTCGCCGATGAGGTTCTCCTCGGGGATCTCGAGGTTCTCGAAGAACAGCTCGTTGGTCTCGTGGTTCACCATGTTCGGGATCGGCCGCACGGTGAGACCGCGTCCCACCGACTCGCGCAGGTCCACCAGGAACACCGATAGCCCATCGGCCTTGCGCGCGACCTCCGACAGCGGCGTGGTGCGTGCCAGCAGGATCATGTAGTCGGAGTGCTGCACGCGCGAGGTCCAGACCTTCTGGCCGTTGACCACCCAGCGGTCGCCCCGCTTCACCGCGGCCGTCTTGATCTTCGTCGTGTCGGTGCCGGTGGTCGGCTCGGTCACGCCCATCGACTGCAGCCGCAGCTCGCCGGTCGCGAGCTTGGGCAGGATGCGGCGCTTCTGCTCGTCCGAGCCGTGCCGCAGCAGCGTGCCCATGTTGTACATCTGGCCGTGGCAGGCACCCGAGTTGCCGCCGCAGCGGTTGATCTCTTCCATGATCACCGAGGCCTCGGTCAGGCCCAGCCCGGAGCCGCCGTACTCCTGCGGAATGAGCGCGGCCATCCAGCCGGCCTTCGTCAGGGCATCGACGAAGGCCTCCGGGTAGGCGCGCTCGAAGTCGACCCTGCGGAAGTACTCGTCGGGAAACTGCGCGCACAGCGCACGCACGGCATCGCGGATCTCGGTGTGGTCGGTGGCAGCGGTCATGGCGTCGGGGCGGTCGTGCAACAGGCGCAGTGTACGGGGCACGGATCGGACAGCGGATCGGACAGCGGATCGGGCAGCGGATCGGTTGGCGGGCTCGGCTGGCGGGATCAGGCGGCCTGTCCCGCGGCGGCCTCGGGGGTCCGTGGCGGCCTCGGCGGGCGGGTGGCGACGGCGAAGGCGACCGAACCGCCCGCCGCCAGCAGTGCCAGCAGCGTGAAGCCCACCCGGTAGTCGCCGGTCAGGTCGGCAAAGCCGCCCGCCACCATCGGCCCGCAGATCTGGCCGACCGCGATGATGACCGCCGACAGGCCCATGATCATGCCGATCGAGCGACGCCCGAAGTAGTCGGCGCGGATGGCCTGCATGAACGGACCGCGCAGGCCCCAGGCCGAGCCGTGGAGCACCGCGAAGGCGACCAGCATCGCCGGCCCGTTCGCATAGGTGAGCATCAGGAGACCCGCGGCGTGCATCAGCATGCAGGACGCCGCGACCAGCCGCTTCTCGAAGCGGTCCCCGATCGTCATGCCGGTCAACACGCCGGCCACCTGTGCGGCGGTCATCAGCGTGATGAACAGCGAGGCCTGCGCGACGCTGTAGCCGAGCGTCTCCTTCATGTGCGTGATGGCGTGCACGTTCACCGCGGTGACCACCAGCAGCGCGAAGCCGTGGCCGACCGACAGCAGCCAGAACGCACGCGTGCGCAGCGCCTCGCGCGCGGTGAACTCGGGCGGGCTCGTGTCCTCGGCGCCTGCGGCCGCGGCCGGCTCGGGCGGCAGGCCGTCGACGGTCTGTCCGAGCTCGGCGGGCGGGCCGCGGAAGACCCGCGCGAGCGGCCAGCCGACGGCGATCGCGAGCACGCCCGAGCCGATCGCGGTGGCGCGCCAGCCGAAGGTGACGATCGAGCCCGCGACCACCGGCACGAAGAGGCCGCCGAGCGCGAGGCCCAGGCCCACGGTGGACAGCGCGCGGGCGCGCTTGCGCTCGAACCAGTGGATGATCGCGACGTTGATCGGGAAGTAGCCGCACAGGCTCGTGCCCAGCGCGATCACGATCACCGCGGCGTAGAAGCCGGGCAGCGAATCGATGCACCCCATCGCGATGAGCCCGGCGCCGAAGATCAGCACGCCCCAGCGGATCAGCCGCTGCGCGCCGAGCCGGTCGATCATCCAGCCGAGCAGCGGGCCGATGATCGCGGTCTCGACCGACTGCAGCGCCGCCGCGCCCGACAGCGCGGTCTTGCTCCAGCCGCGTTCGGCCGAGAGCACCGCGACGTAGGCGCCGAAGGCCTGCTGCATCAGCCCGGCCTGCAGGAACTGCAGGCCGGTGCCGGCACCGACCATGCTCCAGCCGTGGAACCCGGGGACGGCGGGCGGGGGCGTGGACGGGCTCGCGGGCGCGGTCATGGCCGCGTCACAGCACCGCCTCGACGAGGTACGGGCCGCGCGAGGCGAGGCCGCGCGAGAGCTCGCGCGCGAGCTCGCCGAGGTCGGTCGCACGGCCGGCCTCCACGCCCATCGAGCGCGCGAGGCCGACCCAGTCGATCGTCGGCCGGTCCAGGCTCAGCATGTCGGTGGCGCGCGGCCCCGGGGTGCCGGCACCGACGCCGGCGTACTCGCCCTGCAGGATCCGGTAGGCCCGGTTAGCGAAAATCAGCACGGTGATGTCGAGGCCCTCGCGCGCCATCGTCCACAGCGACTGCACCGTGTACATCGCGCTGCCGTCGCCTTCGAGGGCCAGCACCTTGCGGTCGGGCGCGGCGATCGCGGCGCCGATCGCGGTCGGCAGGCCGAAGCCGATCGCGCCGCCCGTGCCGGTCAGCCAGTCGTGCGGGGCGGCGCCGACGGTCGGTGCGCCGAAGCCGCGGCCGCTGGAGACCGACTCGTCGACGACGATCGCCTCGTCGGGCAGCAGCGCCGCCACGACACGGCCGATGCCCTCGATGCTCATCGCCCCCTCGGGGGCGGCGGCGCGGTCGCGCTGCGCGATGCCGGCCGGTGCGAGCGCCCGCGCGCCGACCGCGTCGGCGAGCGCGGCGAGCGCGCCGTGCAGGTCCTGCGAGGCGTCGGCCACCTCGACGATGCGAGTGCCCGGTGCGGCCTGTCGGC